>CAXTVE010000021.1:8182-16415 GCA_964247485.1 uncultured Propionibacteriaceae bacterium | reverse complement strand
GGCCGCCCCCGGGGGGGGGCCCGGCTGGTGCACGCCGCGTGCGACGCCTCGGGCAGCGACCTGCGCCACACCGTGCTCGAGGAGCTGGGGCCGGCGCGGCCCGAGACCCGGGGCTCGTTCCTGGCCGTGGGCTCGTCGGCCGTGCTGACCCCGGGCACGCGGCTCCGCAACGAGCTGTACACCCGACATGCGCCCGGGCTGCTGGTCGCGGCGGCGGCCGATGCGCTGCGCGAGGGCGAGGTCGAGCCTGCAGACGTCACCCACCTCGTCACCGTGTCCTGCACCGGGTTCTTCGCGCCCGGGCCCGACCAGCTGCTGGTCGAACGACTCGGCCTCGACGCAGGCGTGGAGCGCTTCCACCTCGGCTTCATGGGCTGTCACGCCGCCTTCCCGGCACTCCGGGCGGCGCGGGCGTTCTGCGCCGCCCGACCCGATGCGGTGGTGCTGATCGCGAGCGTCGAGCTGTGCACCCTGCACCTGCAGCCGCCAACCGATGCCGACCGGATCCTGGCCGCCTCGCTGTTCGCCGACGGTGCCGCCGCCGCCGTCGTCACCGCCGCCCCGCCGCCCAGTGGCAGGCCCACGCTGCGGCTGGACGCGATGCACACCACCCTGACCGGCTCGGGGAGTGCCGACATGGCCTGGACCATCGGCGACACCGGCTTCGAGATGGTCCTCAGCCGCTACGTGGCCCGGCTGCTCGGCGAGCACATCGAGAAGGTGGTCGCGCCGGTGCTGGACGCCGACCCGGAGCTGGCCGGCCGCCCGTTCGCCGCGGTGCCGCGGTGGGCCGTGCACCCGGGCGGTCGCAGCATCCTCGACAAGGTGCAGTCGGCGCTGGGGCTCGACGACGGGTCGCTCGCCGAGTCCCGCGCGGTGCTGCGCCGCTTCGGCAACATGTCGAGCGCGACCGTGCTCTTCGTGCTGCGCGACATCCTGGCCGCACCGCCCCGCCGCGGAGCCGCCGAGCGGGTCTGCGCGCTGGCGTTCGGACCCGGGCTGACCGTGGAGACGGCCCTGCTCACCCACGGTGCCGCCGCGTGATCGACCTCGCCGAGCGGGACCGCGACCTCCGCGAGCTGATGGACGACCCCAGCTGCGACCCAGCGGCCCTGCGGCGGACGTACGGTCAGTTCGGGCTGGTCAACCGGCTGGTGGCAGGCTGGCGGCGGCGCTACCGGCGGGACGTGCGGCCGCTGCTGTCGGCGGACCGGACGACGACCCTGCTGGACGTGGGCTGCGGAGCCGGCGACGTGTCCCGGGCCCTGGCCCGCTGGGCGGCCCGGGACGGGTTGGATCTGGCGATCACGGCGATCGACCCCGACCCGCGGGCGTACGCGTACGCGGTCGAACGCGGGGGAGCGGCCTCGGAGGTGACGTTCCGCTGCTGCAGCAGTGCGGACCTGGTCGCCGAGGGGCGACGCTTCGACCTGGTGGTCTCCAATCACGTGCTGCACCACCTCGACGAGGGTGAGCTGGCCGTGCTGCTGTCCGACTGCACGGTCCTCGCCCGCCGGCTGGTGCTGCACAACGACCTGACCCGTTCCCGGCTGGCGTACGCCGTCTACGGCGTGCTCAGCCGGGCCGCCGGTCGGCGCTCCTTCCTGCGCACCGACGGGCTGCGCTCGCTGCGCCGCAGCTACCGCCCCGGCGAGCTGGCGGAGCTGGTGCCCGCGGGCTGGCAGGTCCGGCGCGCGGCCCCGTTCCGCGTGCTGCTGCGCCGCGACGTGGCGCATGGCTAGCCCGTCGAGGACCCTCAGCCGGGTCATGGTGACCGCCGCCAGCGTCAGCTACGCCACCAACTGCGCCCTCGGCGTCTTTGTGGCGACCGGCCTGGTGAACACCCGCGGCCACCGGTGGGTACATCACGCGCTCTACGTGGCCACCTCGGCGCTGACCGGGGCGGCGACGATCGGCCTGCTGGTCCGGGGGGACCGGGCGCTGTGGCCGCTGCTGCCCACCGTGCCGGTCCTGGTCGCGTTGCCGCGGGCCAGGGCCGGGACCCCGCGCCACGCCACGATCGGGCTGAGCGCGGCCCCGTTCTATCTGCTGACCCTGATCCGCGCCTGGAGGCCGTGATGGAGTTCCTCGACGTCGTCCGGCGGCGGAAGACGACGAACGGCCCGTTCCTGCCCGACCCCGTCTCACCGCGGCACCAGCAGCTGTTGATGGAGGTTGCCGGGCGGGCGCCGTCGCAGCTGAACTGCCAGCCCTGGCGGTTCGTGATCGTCGAGTCGAGGGAGACGATCGGTCAGATCGCGGCGCTCAGCGGCGCCAGCATGACCGAGGCGATGTCGAACGGCACCTTCTTCGAGCGCTACAAGCGCTACTTCCGGTTCAGCGCCGAGGAGATGGAGCGGCGCCGCGATGGGATGCTGTTCGACAAGCTGCCCGCGGCGCTCCGGCCGTTCACGCGTCAGGTGTTCACGAGCCGCGGCCAGCGACTGATGAACACCCTGCGGGTGCCACAGACCCTCGGCGAGGAGAACCGGAAGCTGGTGGCCGGATCGCCGCTACTGCTCGGGGTGATGCTCGACCGCGCCGAGCACCGGCTGGGCGAGCTGTCGGCGTTCTACTCGGTGTTCAGCATGGGCGCGGCGATGGAGAACATCTGGCTGACCACCGTCGAGCTGGGCATGGGTATCCAGTTCATCTCGTTCCCGATGGAGGTGCCGGGCGCCTGGGCCAGGATCGAGCAGCTGCTCCGGGTGCCCGACGGGCTGGAGCTGATGGCGGTCTACCGGCTGGGCTACGTGTCGACCACCCAGCGGCGGCCGGCGATCGACTGGTCCAGCCACGAGCGCCTCCGGGTGTCGCAGTACGTCTTCCGCGAGGACTGCACCAACCCGCAGCTCGGGTGGGACTAGAAGCCGCTCCCGGCGTAGTCCCCGCCGGCGGGCACGTCACGATCGGCGCCGTCGGGGTCGGTCGTGCTGCCCTGCGCGTACTCCTCCTCGACGACGTTTCCCGGGACCTCGGAGTCGCCGCCCGGCAGCGGCGGAGCGGGCTGGGCCGCAAGCTCGGCGTCGTCGACGTCACGCGGGTCGGAAGGCATCTCGGATTCGGTCATGCCCGAGTGCTACCCGATTCCGTCCGCTCTGCACCGGTCGGCCCGACGCTCTATCGTCACGACATGGGTTGGTGGGGGGAACGGGTGCTGCCGCGGGTGGTCGACGCGGCCCTGCGGTCGCCTGAGGTCGACCGGCGTCGGGCCCTCACCCTGGCCGGACTGTCCGGCACCGTGCTCGAGCTCGGCTTCGGCTCCGGGCTGAACCTGCGCCACTACCCGGCTCAGGTCGAGCGGGTGCTGGCGGTGGAGCCGTCGGACCTGGCGTGGCAGCTGGCCGAGCCGCGGAGGGGGGCGCGGACGCCGCCCGTCGAGCGGGTCGGCCTGGAGGGAGAGCGCCTCCCGCTCGGGAGCGCGTCGGTGGACAGCGTGGTCTCGACCTTCACGCTGTGCACCATCCCCGCGGTCGAGACCGCGCTGGCCGAGGTCCGCCGCGTGCTCCGACCGGGTGGCGCGCTGCACTTCCTCGAGCACGGCCGGGCGCCCGACCCTGCCGTACGCGCCTGGCAGCACCGGTTGCAGCCGCTGCAGAGCCGGCTGGTCGGCGGCTGCCGGCTGGACCGGCCGATCGACGACCTGGTCGCCGGCGCCGGCCTCGCGATCACCGAGCTGACCACCGAGTACGGCGACGGGCCCCGTCCGTTCAGCTACCTCTACCGGGGCCGGGCCGAGGCGACCGTCGGCGGCGACGTCAGGTGACCGTGCCGGTCGCCGGACCGGTACTCGTCCCCGAGCACCCACGATGCGCGCGCCGAGTGCGCAAGACGCTTTGTCGACATCGCCCGCTACTTCGGCGGCTTGACGAACAACCGGTGGCCGAGCCGCTCCTGCCGCCCGGTGCCCCGGCACTTGCGGCAGGGACGGTCCGCGTACCGGAAGACCAGGCCCGGGTGGCTGCCCTTGCCCCGGCACGCCGAGCACTTCACCCGGGGGTGGAGATAGAGCGACACGACATACCCCGCCACACACAGGGCGATGAAGACATACAGGTAGAGGTTCTCCACGACACCTCACCTCCTCCGTGTGAAGCCACCACCCTAGACCGGGGAGGGGACAGTCGCGACCGTCCCGGTGGCCGCGTCGCCCGGGATCTGCTAGGTCGCGGCAGGACCGGTCCGGTCGAGGGTGGTCGCCCGGCCGGCCCGGACGCGGCGGCTCCACACCATCCCGACCGGCGTGAGAAGCACGGTCGGCAGGAACCAGTCCGCGATGCCGAAGGGCCCGTTCACCACGAGGAAGGCGGTGACCGCGGCAGTGGTCGCCGCAAAGACCATCGTGATGTGCCGGGCAATCCGGCTGCGCCCACGGATCGGCCCTCGCCGCAGCCACCTGAGGTTGAGCAGGGCCAGCATCAGCCCGATCAACCCGAAGACGAGCAGCACGGCGCCGTCGCCCGCGAGCGTGGTCGCCCCCCGACCGGCCATGCCGACGAAGGCGACGGCGAGTGCGGCGTGCACCGCCCAGTCGAACGGGCCGACCCGCCCGGTGCGGTTCCTGGCCAGCCGCCAGCCGGCCAGCGTCAGGTAGCCGGAGAAAATCCCGATCAACGCCAGGAACACGCTGTCGACCAGGTAGGCCAGGGGCAGCGACGTGCCGCAGACCAGCAGCATCCCGCCGATGAACCCCCGTCCGGCGATGACATGAAACCGGTGCGGGGTGCGCAGGACCTGGGTGAGAACTGCCCCCACCGCGCCCAGGAGTGCGGTGGTGCCGCCGGCGACGTGCAGGACCAGCAGGACGGACTTGAGCATCAGGCCTCCACCGCTGCGCGGATCCGGTCGGCGTACGCCGTCATCTCGCCGCCGGCGTACCTGGTGCGCGGCCAGAAGAAGCCACGGAGCCCGTCTCCCTTGGTCCGCGGGACGACGTGCACGTGCAGGTGGGGGACCGACTGGCTCACCACGTTGTTGACGGCGACGAAGGTGCCCTGCGCCCCGAGGCTGTCCATGATCGCCGTGGCCACCCGCTGGGCGGCCCCGAGCACCGGCACCATCAGACCCGCTGGCAGCTCGAGCAGGGTGTCGACGTGCCGTACCGGGGCGACCAGCACGTGGCCCTTGAACACCGGCCGGTGGTCGAGGAACGCGATCACGTCATCGTCGCGCAGCACCACGGCGGCATCCAGCTCCCCGGCCACGATGGCGCAGACGACGTCGCTCACGGGCCGACCGGCAGCGGCTTGCGCCAGTCCCGCAGCGTGACGGACGGCCGGGTCTCGTGGCTGCCGTCCCACTCCACCAGCAGGCCGTGCCGGCGCAGGCACTCGACCAGGGTGGCCCCGACCGCGGTCTCGATCCGGGCGTGCTGCTCCCAGGCCCGTCCTCGAAGCTCGGGATCCTCGGTGTCCTCCGCCGCGTCGGCGAGCTCCCGGTCCAGACCGGGGTGGGCCTCGAAGTAGCTGTAGCTGAACCCGAGCCGTGGTCGCGGGTCGATGATCCGCTCGGTGTCCTGCTGGTGGAAGAACACGTAGCTGTGCTCGCCGCCCGACCGCTCGTCGCCGATCTCGGCGTGCCCGCAGGTCTGACAGCAGGTGAAGTCCATCCTCGCGACCCAGCCGGACCGTTCCAGGTCGGTGAACGCCGCAGCCAGCCGGCCCCAGTCGCCGGGGTCGGACCAGGTCGCCTGCACCGCCTCGCGCTCCTGCCACACCCCGTCGACCGCCGCCGCCACCGAGGCGCGGTCCGTCGGTCCCGTCGAGTCGGCGAAGTAGGCGGCGACCGCCTCGACTGCGTCCGCCCGCGTCTGGAAGCCCGGCCAGACCTGACTTTCGGCGTACGCCGTCACCTCCGCCGTGGTCACGACGTCCTCGCTGGGCCCAGCCACCGCCGGGCGGGCCGCACCGAACACCCGCCGCAACCACGAAATCACGGGCGTCAGCGTAGCCCTTGGTCAATCGAACGTGTATTCGATACGATCGGGAGATGACCGACCGCCCGTACGCCCCACCCGGCTGGCCCGACCGGGTGCGGCCGCCCGGCGCCCCGCACTGGGAGGCCGAAGCGGTCGCGTACCTGTTCGACTGCTGTCCCGCCGACTTCCGGGCCTACGTCGTGCTCCGCAATCATCCCGTGGTCCTGGCTCAGTTCGCCCACCACTTCGTCGAGGGTCAGACCCGGGCCATGCAGGACGGTCTGGCCGCCGCCCGGACGGCGCTCAAGGAGTTCGTCGAGCCGCCGGTGCTCGAGGAGGCCACGCAGGCGTGGTTGGAGCAGGCCGCCCGGCTCGCCCGGACGCGGCGGGCGGTCGCGCTGATCGAGGAGGCTCTGCGCGGCCGGCGGTACGGGCCGAAATTGTGACGACCGCGGTATCTGTGGCGTAGGTCACGGCTCCTGATCCCACGAGGGCATCCGCGGAATGCCACCCGTCAGGTCCAACGAAGGGGATCACCCATGACCGAACTGCTGCACCGCGCTCCCGTCGGCAAGGTTCTCCAGAACCTCAGCCACGGCCACACCGCCGATTCCGACAACGTCGTCGAGTCCGCCGATGACCACCTCGAGCTCGCCGAGGTCACGACCCGGTTCGACTACCTGTTCAGCTCGGTCACCCACGACCCGGAGGCCCACCTGCCGGCCGCGGACCCGGCCGAGGTGTCGGCCGCGCTGGAGAAGCTGGGCAAGCTGATGCTCGAGCCGGGACCCGCCCGGGGCGACGCCGACCTGTTCCAGGGCACCGGCAACTCCACCATCCCGGCGGTCTACACCTACCTGGGGCAGTTCATCGACCACGACATCACCGCGCGCACCGACCGACCCAACGAGGTCGGCCACGTAATCGACCAGCCGGTCAAGCCCGCCGACCCCGACGTGGTCCGCGCCACCGTCACGAACGAGCGGGAGCCCGCCCTCGATCTTGACTCGGTCTACGGGGACGGTCCGACCCTGCACGGCCAGGAGACGGCGGCCAAGGACCTCTACGACGGCATCACGTTCAAGCTGGGGACGGTCGCGCTCGAGGGCAAGCCGGAGAATCCGGTCATCTCCGGGGTCCGCATCCCCCTGCACTCCGACCTGGAGCGGGACCTGCCCCGCGGGCTCGGCGGCAACCCGACGCAGGCCCTGATCGCGGACAGCCGCAACGACGAGAACCTGATCGTCGCTCAGCTGCACCTGTCCTTCCTGCGGTTCCACAACCGCACCGTGGACTGGGTCCGGCAGCACGAGACCCACTACACCGACCGGGCGGTCTTCGACCGCGCCCGGCAGATCGTCACCTGGCAGTACCAGTGGCTGGTCGTGCACGACTACTTGAACACGGTCGCCCTGCCGGGCGTCGTCGACGAGCTGCTGGCCCACCCCGACCCCCGGTTCGACCGGCGGGACGGCCAGGTGTGGATGCCGCTGGAATTCTCGGTGGCGGCGTTCCGTTTCGGGCACACCATGGTCCGCGGGGCCTACGACTACAACCGCAACTTCGGCCGGCCCGCGGGCTCGGCACCGTTCTTCCTGCTGTTCGCCTTCACCGGCGGGGGCGGGTTCTTCGGTCAGACCGACGTGCTGCCCTTCAACTGGGTGATCGAGTGGGACCGCTTCGTCGAGCACCACCCGCGGTTCCCCGACCACTTCTCCCGCAAGGTCGACACCCGGCTGGCCGAGGCGCTCGGGACGATGGTCAACCAGACCAACGCGGAGGAGGAGGCCGACCCACGCATCAAGGCGATCCTGGAGCAGCTGGCGGTGCGCAACCTGCTCCGCGGGTACCAGCTCTCGATGCCGACGGGTCAGGCCGTCGCGGCCCAGCTGTCCCTGGCGCCGCTGAGCGAGGACGAGCTGCAGGACGGCAACTCCGACGAGCTGAACCAGCACCTGGCCGCCAGCGGCTTCCTGCAGAAGACCCCGCTCTGGTACTACGTGCTCAAGGAGGCCGAGGTGCAGTCTCAGGGCAACTCCCTCGGCGAGCTGGGCAGCCGGATCGTCGCGGGCACCCTGATCGGTCAGCTGCGCAACGACCCCACGTCCTACCTGAACGCGCTGCACACGTGGACACCCGAGCAGGGGGTCCTGCTGCCCGACGGCCGTCCGATCCGGTCGATGAAGGACTTCCTGCGGTTCGCGGGGGTCCTGCCGACCCGGCCCTAGGGGGTCATGCCCGGCGGTGGGGGGGGGGGGGGGGGGGGGCCGCCGGCGGCCCGCGCCCCCCGCCCCAAACCCCCCCCGCCCCGCCCCC
>CAXTVE010000021.1:0-8172 GCA_964247485.1 uncultured Propionibacteriaceae bacterium | reverse complement strand
GGCCACTGCCACCACGTAAACTCCCGAGCATGCCGGTCGACCCGTTTCCCCTGCTCAGCACGATCGGCAGTCCGCAGGACCTGCGCGGGATGTCGCCCGATCAGCTCCCCGCGCTGGCCGGGGAGATCCGGGCCTTCCTGATCGACCGGGTGAGCCAGACCGGGGGTCACCTTGGTCCCAACCTGGGTGTGGTCGAGCTGACCATCGCCCTGCACCGGGTGTTCGAGTCGCCGCGCGATCCGATCCTCTTCGACACCGGTCACCAGAGCTACGTGCACAAGATGCTCACCGGGCGCCAGGACCGGTTCCCCACCCTGCGGCAGCGGCACGGGCTCTCCGGCTACCCCAGCCCGGAGGAGTCCGAGCACGACTGGGTCGCGAACTCCCACGCCTCGACCGCGCTGTCGTACGCCGACGGCCTGGCCAAGGCGATCCGGCTGCAGGGCCGGCCGGGCACCGCGGTCGCCCTCGTCGGGGACGGCTCGCTCACCGGGGGGATGGCCTGGGAGGCCCTGAACAACATCGCGGCCAGCGACGACCTGCCGCTGGTGATCGTGGTGAACGACAACGGTCGCTCCTACACCCCGACGGTCGGCGGCCTGGCCAACCACCTGAGCGCGCTCCGTACCAACCCGCGCTACGAGCAGATCCTCGACGTGGTGAAGCGCGGGGTCAGCCGCGCCCCGCTGGTCGGGACGACCGCGTACGAGCTGCTGCACGGGATCAAGACGGGGCTCAAGGACGTGCTCGCGCCGCAGGGGATGTTCTCCGACCTCGGGCTAAAGTACGTCGGGCCGATCGACGGCCATGACGTGGCCGCGGTGGAGCGGGCCCTGGTGCAGGCGCGTCAGTTCGGTGGTCCGGTGCTGGTGCACTGCCTCACCCGCAAGGGCGAGGGTTTCAAGGCGGCGGAGGACAACGAGGAGGACCGGTTCCACGCCGTCGGGAAGATCGACGCCAGCACCGGCGCTTCGCTCGGCGGAGCTCCCGGACTGCTGACCGACGTGTTCGCCGAGGAGCTGCTCCGGCTCGGAGCCACCGACGAGCGGGTCGTGGCGATCACCGCCGCCATGCTGTACCCGACCGGGCTGAACCGGTTCGCCGCCGCCTTCCCGGACCGGTGCTTCGATGTCGGCATCGCCGAGCAGCACGCCGTCACCTCCGCCGCCGGTCTGGCCATGGGCGGGCTGCACCCGGTGGTCGCGGTCTACGCCACCTTTCTCAACCGGGCCTTCGACCAGCTGCTGATGGATGTCGCGCTGCACCGCTGCGGAGTGACCTTCGTGCTCGACCGGGCCGGGATCACCGGCCCGGACGGTGCCAGTCACCACGGCATGTGGGACATGTCGATCACCCAGCTGGTGCCGGGGCTGCACCTGGCCGCGCCGCGGGACGGCACCCGGCTGCGTGAGGCCCTGGCGACGTCGCTGACCGTCGACGACGGCCCGTCGGTGCTGCGCTACTCCAAGGATCAGGCCCCGCCGGATCTGGTCGCGGTCGACCAGGTGGGCGGACTGGACGTGCTGTTCCGCACCGAGGAGGCACCGCGGGTGCTGGTGGTCGGCTACGGACCGCTGGCCTTCACCGCCGTGGCGGTGGGGGAGCGGCTGGCCGACCAGGGGATCGGGGTCACGGTCGTCGACCCGGTGTGGGCACTACCGGTCAACCCGAGGCTGCTGGACCTCGCGGCCGGGCACGAGCTGGTCGTCACGATCGAGGACAACGGGGTGGTCGGCGGTTGTGGCGCCCGGCTGGCCCAGGAGCTGCGCCTCGCCGAGATCCGAACGCCGGTGCGGGAGTTCGGCATCCCGCAGCAGTTCCTCGACCACGGCAGCCGGGCCGAGATCCTCGCCGAGGTCGGGCTGAGCGCCCAGGAGATCGCCCGGTACGCCGTGGAGGCCATCGCCCGGGCCGACGAGGTGCTGGAGCAGCCGGTCAGCCGGGCCGACTCCGAGCGCTGACCGCGCGGCGGCCGAGAACTAGGCCTGACCCTGGGGAAGCAGGTGACGGCCGAGGGTGCGCTCGGAGACGCCGGTCCGATCGAGGTACGGCGTGATGCCGCCCAGGTGAAAGGGCCAGCCGGCGCCGAGGAGCATGCACAGGTCGATGTCCATCGGGGCGGCCACCACCCCTTCGGCCAGCATCAGGCCGATCTCCTCGGCCAGCGCGGCCAGTGCCCGCTCCCGCACCTGCTCCTCGGTGCTCGGTGAGTCGCCGACCTCGAGCAGTGCGGACACCTCGTCGGGGACGTAGGTCTCGCCGTCCGGGGTCCAGTCGTAGAACCCGGTGCGCTTCGCCGCCACCACGGCCCGCAGGTTCGGTGACACCGGGAAGCGGTCGCCGAACGCCGCGTGCAGGGTCTCGCCGACGTGCAGGGCGATCGGTGGCCCGACCAGCTGCAGGAGGGTGAACGGGGTCATCGGCAGCCCGAGGGGTCGCAGCGCGGCGTCGGCCACCGGGATCGGTGTCCCCTCGTCGACGGCGGCGAAGACCTCGCCCATCATCCGCAGCAGCAGCCGGTTCACCACGAACGCCGGCGCGTTCTCCACCAGCACGGCGTTCTTCCGGAGCTCTTTGGCCACCGCCAGGGCCGTGGCCAGGGTGCCGTCGTCGGTCCGTTCGCCGCGTACGACCTCGAGCAGCGGCAGCACGGCCACCGGGTTGAAGAAGTGGAAGCCGACCACGCGCTCCGGGTGCTCCAGGTCCGCGGCCATCTCGGTGACCGACAGCGACGAGGTGTTGGTGGCCAGCACACACGTACGCGGGACGTACTTCTCCAGGTCGGCGAACACCTGCTGCTTGACCCCGATCTCCTCGAAGACCGCCTCGATCACGAAGTCGCAGTCGGCGAAGTCGGCCACATCGGTGGTCCCGCTGACCAGGGCCCGCAGCCGGTTGGCCTCGTCGGGTGACATCCGGCCCCGGCCGAGCTGCTTCTCGATGTCGGCGGTGATCGCCGCGAGGCCCCGGTCCACCCGCTCCTGGTCCAGGTCGGTGATGACGACCGGCACTTTGAGCCGGCGCAGGAACAGGGTCGCCAGCTGGCTGGCCATCAGGCCGGCGCCGACCACGCCGACCTTGGTCACCGGCCGGGCCAGGCCCCTGTCCGGGGCACCGGCCGGTTTGCGGCCCCGCTTGCGGACCAGCTCGAACGCGTACAGGCTCGCCCGCAGCTCCGGGCTCATGATCAGGTCGGCCAGCACCTCGTCCTCGGCCGCATACGCGGATGCCCGGTCCACGGTCCGGGCGGCGGACATCAGCTCCAGCGCCCGGTAGGGGGCCGGCGCTGCGCCGCCCACCTTGGCGTCGACGAACGCCCGGGCCTCTGCCAGCACGGCCTCCCACGCCTGCTCGTCCCGGTCGACCGGGTCGCGTTCCACGCTGACCGCACCACTGACCACCTGGCCGGCCCAGTCCAGCGACCGCTCCAGGAAGTCCGCGCCGTCGAAGATCGCGTCGGCCAGGCCCAGCGCGTGCGCGGCGGGACCGTCGAGCATCCGGTTCTGGCTCAGCGGGTTCGAGATGATCAGGGTGACCGCCCGCTCGATGCCGACCAGGTTGGGTACGAGGTACGCCCCGCCCCAGCCGGGCACCAGGCCCAGGAAGCACTCGGGCAGCGCGATGCCGGCGGCCGCCGCTGACACCGTGCGGTAGTCGGCGTTCAGCGCGACCTCGAGGCCACCACCGAGCGCCATCCCGTTGACCAGCACGAAGGTCGGCACCCCGGCGTCGTGCAGCTTGCCGAGCACGGCGTGGCCGATCCGCGCGATGGCCAGGGCCTGCTCGCGCTCGGTGACCACGCCCATCGCCGTCAGGTCGGCCCCGGCGGCCAGGATGAACGGCTTTCCGGTGACCAGGATGGCGGAGATGTCGTCGCGGGCGCGGGCCGCGTCCAGGGCGGTGTTGAGCTCGCGCAGGCCCTGCGGGCCGAGGGTGTTGGGCCGGGTGTGGTCGGCCCCGTTGTTCAGGGTGATCAGCACCGCCGGCCGGTCGACGTGGGGGAGGGCGACGTCGCGGCTCAGCGCGCGGGTGACCACCTCGTCACCGGCGGCGGCCGCGGCCTGCTCGATCAGCGCCTTCAGCTCCTGGTCGTTCATGCCGCACCCCCTTCGCTCGTAAAGCGCGGGTTCTCCCAGATCACGGTCCCACCCATGCCCAGGCCGATGCACATGGTGGTCACGCCGTAGCGGACCTCCGGATGCTCGCGGAAGGCGCGGGCCAGGTGGATCATCAGCCGGACCCCGGAGCTGGCCAGCGGGTGACCAAGGGCGATGGCCCCGCCGTAGGGGTTGACCCGCGGGTCGTCGGCCTCCACCCCGAAGTGGTCCAGGAAGGCCAGCACCTGGACCGCGAACGCCTCGTTGATCTCGAAGGCGCCGATGTCGTCGATGCTCAGGTCGGCCTTGGCCAGGGCCTTCTCGGTGCTGGGGATCGGTCCCACGCCCATGGTCTCGGGATCGACCCCGGCGAAGGCGAAGGACACCAGCCGCATCGCGGCCGGCAGCCCGAGCTCGCCGGCCACGTCCTCGGCCGCCACCAGACAGGCGGTCGCGCCGTCGTTCAGCCCGGCGGCGTTGCCGGCGGTGACCCGGCCGTGCGCCCGGAACGGCGTCTTCAGCCCGGCCAGCGTCTCGATCGTGGTGCCCGGCCGGGGCGGCTCGTCAGCCGTGGCCAGGCCCCAGCCCAGCTCGGAGCTGCGGGCGGCGACCGGGACCAGCGACTCCTGGATCACCCCGTCGGCGTAGGCCCGGGCGACCCGGTCCTGGCTCAGCACCGCGTACGCGTCGGCCCGGTCCCGGGTGATCGCCGGGAACCGGTCGTGCAGGTTCTCCGCGGTCGCCCCCATCACCAGGGCGGACTGGTCGACGAGCTTCTCGGCCACGATCCGCGGGTTGGGATCGATGCCCGCGCCCATCGGGTGCCGACCCATGTGCTCCACGCCGCCGGCCACGGCCACGTCGTAGGCGCCGACGGCGATCCCGGAGGACACCGTGGTCACCGCGGTCATCGCACCGGCGCACATCCGGTCGATGGCGAAACCGGGCACGGAGCGGGGGAGCCCGGCCAGCAGGGCTGCCGTCCGTCCGATCGTCAGGCCCTGATCGCCCGTCTGGGTGGTGGCAGCGATCGCCACCTCGTCGATCCGCTCGGGCGGCAGCCCGGGATGCCGGCGGACCAGCTCCCGGATGCAGTTCACGACCAGGTCGTCGGCGCGGGTCTCGGCGTAGAGCGACCCGGCCTTTCCGAAGGGGGTGCGGACGCCGTCGACGAAGACGACCTCTCGGATCTCACGCGGCATGCCCCGATGTTACTCACCGGTAACTAGCCGTGTCACCTCAGAGGAAGCGGTAGGGGTTCGCGTTCAGCGAAGCGAAGACGAACCAGGACGTCGCCGCGGTGTGCCGGTTGGGGAAGTAGCCGAAGCCGAAACCGGTGTCCATCGGCGAGGAGGCGGCGACGATGCCACCGTCCCCGGACTTGCCGCCGAACGTCTGGTCCTGCCCGAGCCGTCGCTGGGCGACGCGGAGGGTGTCGAGCAGCTCCTCCGCGTCCTGTCGGTCGTCGCCGCGGCGCCGGTCGCGCAGCGCGAGCGCGAGCTGGCCGGTGCCCTCGAACCACACGGCCGCATCGTCGGGGAGGGGGTTGTAGGACTGGTTGGCGATCGGGGTGTCGGTGTCGGTCAGCAGCGAGCCGCTCGCGAAGGCGACACCGGTGAACGCGTCGTTGCCGGTCAGGGTGGAGTTCTTGCGCAGCGGCGTGTCGGTGGTCGCTAGGTTGCTCGCCGCCCAGTCCAGCGCGGCGGCGTACTCGGAGCGCCGGGCCGCCAGCCAGGACCAGGTCTGCACGTCGAGCGGCAGCTGGGTCGGGCTCTTGTTGATGCTGGCGCCGTCGTTGGACCCGGTCCAGAAGAACCCGTCCTCGGCGTTCCACACCCGCTCCACGAAGGCCCAGGCGTGGTTCGCCCGGGTGGTCCAGACTCGGTCGCCGGTGAGGCTCGCCACGAGGCGGAACAGCGCGTAGACATCGATGTTGTGCTCGGTGGACTTGAAGCCGTCCAGCCCCTCGGTCAACCCGAACTCGTAGCCACCGAGGCCGCTGTCTGAGTAGGCGTTGTCCTGGATCCAGGTGGCGATCTTGACCAGGCCGTCGAGGTAGCGGCGGGCGCCGGTCGCCCTGGCGAGCTGGGCGAGGGCGAGGCCCGACCAGGACATGTCGCCGACCGCGGTGCCGATGAGCCCGAACTCGGCGGCGGGCACCGGCACCTCGGAGGCGACGAAGTAGGCCTGGCGCAACCGGCCGTCCGGCTCCTGCACGGCCAGGTAGCCGTCCCCGATCGCCCGGGCCCGGCGGACGTCGCCCGCGGCGAGCAGCGCGATCGTGGTCAGGGCGTTGTCGTAGATGAAGCCGACGTCCCGCAGTCCGGAGGCGTCCTGGTAGCTCTGCGCGAGTCGCGGACCGGTCGTCCGGTAGGCGTCCACCACCCGCTGCAGGAACTGCACCCCCCGGCGGGTCGCGGCCCGCCCGTCCGGGGCGCCGTCCGGAGTGGCCGCGTGGGCCGTGCCGGCGCCCACCCCAATCACCGGGAGGGCCAACCCGAGGGCGGCGGTGCCGCCGACCAGGGTGCGACGGGACAGTACGGGCGGATTCGACATCGGTGTCTCCCCGAGGTGGATGGTGGGAACGTTCCCACGCTAGGAACCGGCCGAAGGCCTGTCAACCCTCCGCGACCGGCTCAGCCCTCAACAGGGGGGTGATGGCCGGGACCGTCAGCTCACGCTGCCAGGACCGCGCCCCGTACGCCGCCAACGCCGCGTCCACCGTCTCCGCGGTCAACGGCTCCGGCGGCCGCCAGGCCAGCCGGCGGACGTGGTCGGGGGTGAGCAGGTTCTCCACCGGCAGCCCGTGCCGCTCGGCGAGATCCTGCAGGGCGCCCCGGACGGCGGCCAGGCGGGCGGCGGCCACCGGGTCCTTGGCCACCCACATCCGGGCCTGCGGGGGACCCTCGTTGGCCACGTGCATCGGTGGCAGCTCGGCCTCGGGCAGCTCGGCCGCCGCCGCCAGCGCGGTCAACCAGCTGGCCTCGTAGCGGCGGGCCTGCCGGCGGGCGAAGGCGGGGATCTGTCGCATCGCAGCCCGGCCGGGGTTCGGCGCGGCCGCCAGCTCGCTGATCCCGAGATCACCCAGCACCCGGCCGGGTGCCCGGTCCAGCTCGCTCGCGATGAGGTCGCGGGCCGACCAGAGGGCGGCCACGTTGGCCAGGCCGCGCCGGGTCCGCACCTTGTGGATCCCCGACGTACGCCGCCACGGGTCGGCTCGGCGCTCCGCCGGCACCCCGGCACCCGCGACCAGCGCAGCGAACTCCTGCTGGGCCCAGTCGGCCTTGCCCGACTCCGCGAGCCGGGTGGCCAGGATGTCCCGCAGCTCCAGCAGCAGCTCGACGTCCAGCGCGGCGTAGGTCAGCCACTCGGGCGGCAGCGGCCGGGTCGACCAGTCCGAGGCCGAGTGCTCCTTGAGCAGCCGCACCCCGAGCAGCTCCTCGATCATGGTGCCGAGGGCCACCCGCGGGAAGCCCAGCAGCCGCGCCGCGAGCTCGGTGTCGAACAGCGTGCGTGGCACCAGCCCCACCTCGAACAGGCAAGGCAGGTCCTGACTGGCGGCGTGCACCACCCACTCCGCGTCCTGCAGGGCCGCGCCGAGCGGGCTCAGGTCCGCCGGCGCGGCCTCGGCGCCGACGCCGGCATCGGCCGGGGTGAAGGCGATCGGGTCGACCAGGTGGGTGCCCGACCCGGCCCGGCGGAACTGGAGCAGGTAGGCGCGCTGGCTGTACCGGAAGCCGTGGGCCCGCTCGGCGTCGACCGCCACCGGGCCGGTCCCAGCCGCGAGCGCCGCGATGGCGTCCTCGAGCTGCGCGGGGTCGACCACCACCGGGGGTACGCCGTCGGCCGGCTCGGTGAGCAGCGGCGGATCGTCCTCGAGCTCAGGGGCGACCGGGGGCGGATCGAGGTCGGTCAACGTCGTCGCGAGCTCCGGCTCGGGGGGTTGCGCCGCGACGGCATCGGCACCACCCCGGCGGGCAGCGGCGGCAGGCCGGCGGTGGTGCACAGCAGCTCGGCCCAGGCGGACAGGTGGGGGATGAGCCCGGCCCCGTCGGCCAGCACCGGTGTCCAGGAC
>CAXTVE010000020.1:16072-16444 GCA_964247485.1 uncultured Propionibacteriaceae bacterium | reverse complement strand
GCGCATGGCCAGGGCGATGCCCACCTCGTCCCGCCCCGGCACGTCCCGGCCGGCCAGGTCGGCGATGGTCCAGGCCAGCCGGAACACCTTGTCGACGCCGCGGGCACTGAGCCGGCCCCGGTCGTACGCCTCGTCGACCTCCTGCGCACCCTCGGGCACCGGCAGCTTCTTGCGCAGGTGTATCCCCGGCACCTCGCTGTTGGTGCGCCAGCCGGTCCCGACCAGCCGCCGCCGCTGTCGCTCCCGCGCCTCCGCCACCCGGGCCGCGTGGGCCACGTCTGAGGTGTTGCAGGTGATGTCGACGACGACGTGGCCGTGGGTCGACTCGATGATGTCCAGCGCCGTGATCTCGGCCCCCGCGGACCCCACGGC
>CAXTVE010000020.1:0-16062 GCA_964247485.1 uncultured Propionibacteriaceae bacterium | reverse complement strand
AGCGGCGGCGGGTCAGCGACGGGCACACGCAGTCGCGATCGTGGGCCGGGGCGCACGGGCAGGGGTTCGCGGCCAGGATCAGCTGGAAGCGGGCCGGGAACCGCGCCTCACCCTCGCTGCGGCTGATCAGCACCGTGCCGGACTCCAGCGGCGTGCGCAGCGCGTCGATCGCCGCGACGCTGAACTCCGGGGCCTCGTCGAGGAACAGCACGCCGCGGTGGGCGACCGAGATCGCGCCCGGCCGGGCCAGGCGGGGACCGCCGCCGACCAGGCTGACCACCGTCGCGGAGTGGTGCGGATCGCTGTAGGGCGGGCGGGTGACGAGCTGGTCGGCCAGGGGTAACCCGGCCAGGGAGTGCAGCGCGGACACCTCCAGGGCGTCGGCCAGGTCGAGGTCGGGCAGCAGGCTGGGCACCCGCTCGGCCAGCATCGTCTTGCCGACCCCGGGTGGGCCGTGGAAGAGCATGTGGTGCCGGCCGGCCGCAGCCACCTCGCAGGCCCACTTGGCCTCCACCTGGCCGACGACATCGGCGAGGTCCAGGGCCCGGCTGGTCCCGCTCGGCGTACGCTCCCCGACGACCTCGATCGGCTCGACCTCGGGCACCGGGTCTCCGCACAGGAAGGCCACCAGCTGGGTGACCGAGGCCACCCCGAGCACCTCGACACCCTCGACCAGCCGGGCCTCGCCGGCCTGTCGGAGCGGCACGACCACCCGGGTGAAGCCGGCCTGCGCCGCGGCCAGGGTCGCCGGCAGCACGCCGCGGACCGGGCGCAGCCGCCCGTCCAGACCCAGCTCCCCGAGCAGCACCGTGCGGCGCAGCTCGTCGCGGGGCAGCACGCCCTGCGCGGCAAGGACGGCCGCGACGATGCTCAGGTCGTAGTGGCTGCCCGCCTTGGGCAGGGTGGCCGGGGAGAGGTTGATCGTCAGCAGGCAGACCGGCCAGGTCTGGCCCGAGTTGCTCATCGCGGCCTTGCACCGGTCACGGGACTGGTAGAGCGCGCTGTCGGGGAGCCCGACCAGCACCGTCCGGGGCAGACCGGCCCCGATGTCGGCCTCCACCTCGACGACCCGGCCGTCGAGCCCGGACAGGGCGATGGACCAGGCGCACGCCGACGTCATTCAGCCCACCGCCCTGACGTGGGTGAGCGACGGCTCCTGGCCCGGCACGAGCAGCACGCCGATCGCGTCCACCCGGATCGTCCGGGCGCGGACCCGGTGGTCGTGCATCCACTGCGCCGCCAGCTGCCGCAGGGTCCGCAGCTTGGCGTGGGTGATCGCCTCCAGCGGATGCCCGAAGCCCAGCCCGCTGCGGCACTTCACCTCGCAGAAGACCAGTGCACCCTGCGGCCCCGGCTCCGCGGCCACGATGTCGATCTCGCCGTGCCGGCAGCGCCAGTTGCGGGCCAGCACCTCCAGGCCCTGCCGCTCCAGCTCCGCCGCCGCCAGGTCCTCGCCCCGCCGGCCGATCTGCTGCCGGCTCTCCGTCCGTGTCATCACGCACCTCCGATCGGAAGGATGCGGACGTGGCACCCCGATCGACCGGGGTCGCCGAAATCTGTGGAAAGCCGTTCCGAGGCCCTGTGGACAACCGCGGGGCCGGCCGACAAACCAGTTGCGATGCGCCCGTGCCCTGCCGCACGCTGTCCGGGTCGACGGCCCGCCGGGCCGTCCGTGCCGCCGTCGCGAAGGAGATCCCCGTGCGCCAGCCTCTCGTGCTCCCCCCGCTCACCCAGCCCTCGAGCAAGGACATGAGAAGCATTGGCCGCACTCAACCTCGGGATCCTCGCCCACGTCGACGCCGGTAAGACCAGCCTGACCGAGCGGCTGCTGTTCGCCGCCGGGGTCATCGACCGGATCGGCAGCGTCGACCAGGGCAGCACCCGGACCGACACATTGGCCCTGGAGCGCGCTCGGGGCATCACCATCAAGTCGGCCGTCGTGTCGTTCCCGGTCGGCGACCGGACGGTCAACCTGATCGACACCCCCGGGCACCCGGACTTCATCGCCGAGGTGGAGCGGGTGCTCAACGTGCTCGATGGGGCGGTCCTGGTGCTGTCCGCGGTGGAGGGCGTCCAGGCGCAGACCCGGATCCTGCTGCGGACCCTCCGTCGACTGCGCATCCCCACCCTGCTCTTCGTCAACAAGGTGGACCGCTCGGGCGCCCGCGAGGCGAGCCTGCTCGCGGACATCCGGGCCCTGCTGGGCCCCGAGATCGTCGCGCTCAGCACGGTGGCGTCGGGCCTCGGCACCCGGTCGGCGACCGTCCGCACCGTCGACGCGAACGAGCCCGGGCATGTCGAGACGCTCGCTGAGCTGGTGGCCGGCGATGACGACGAGCTGTTGGCCCGGTATCTGGACGACCGCCCGATCAGCTACGCCGAGCTGCGCCGCCGGCTCGCGCAGCGCACCCGGCGGGCCACGGCGTACCCCGTGCTGTTCGGCTCGGCGATCACCGGCGCGGGCATCGACCTGCTGACCGGGGCGCTGACCGAGCTGCTGCCCGCCACCGACGGCGACCCGGACGGGCCACTGGCCGGCCGGGTCTTCAAGATCGACCGGGGGCCGGGCGGGCACAAGCAGGCGTACGCGCGGCTGTTCTCCGGCACCCTGCGAACGCGGGACCGCGTCACGTTCGGGCAGCAGCGGCGGGCCAAGGTAACCGGGATCCGGGTGTTCGCGCGCGGCACCGACCAGCCGGAGGACGCCGTCCGCGCCGGTCAGATCGCCTTGCTGTCCGGTCTTGCGGCCGTGCGGATCGGGGACGTGCTGGGCACCTCGACGCCCGCCGGTCCGTCCGGTTTCGGCGCACCGAGCCTGGAGACCGTGGTCACCGCGGAGGACCCGGCCCAGCGCGGCGCCCTGCACGCCGCCCTCACCCTGCTGGCCGAGCAGGACCCGCTGATCGACCTGCGCACCGACCCGGAGAGCGGCGAGGTCGCGCTGTCTCTGTACGGGGAGGTGCAGAAGGAGGTCATCGCCGCCACGCTGGTCGACGACTTCGGCGTGGCCGCCCGGTTCACGACGACAACGGTGCTCTGCGTCGAGCGGCCGGCCGGGGTCGGGACGGCGGTGCGCACCGGCGACACGCCGGAGAACCCCCTGCTGGCCACCCTCGGGCTCCGGGTCGAGCCCGGACCGCCCGGGTCGGGGACCACCTACGCGGTGGCGGGTGACAAGCGCGGCACGCTCCCGCCGGCGTTCTTCACCGCGGTGGCCGAGACGGTGCCCGCAGCGCTGCAGCGCGGCCGGCTGGGCTGGCCGGTCACCGACTGCCACGTGACCCTGACCCAGACCGGCTACTGGCCGCGGCAGAGCCACGCCCACGCGACCTTCGACAAGAGCATGTCGAGCACCGCGGGTGACTTCCGCGCTCTCACGCCCGTCGTGGTCAGGGCCGCGCTGCGCGAGGCCGGGACGGCGGTGCTCGAGCCGGTGCACAGGTTCCGGCTCGAGCTCCCGGCCGACCTGCTTGGGCCGATCCTGCCTGCGCTGACCCGACTGGGCGCCGTGCCGCTGGCCCCGTCCGCCGCCGGTGCCCTGGCCGTGGTCGAGGGCGAGGTACCCGCCGCCCGCGTGCAGCCCGTGCGGACCCAGCTCCCCGGCCTGACCCGCGGCGAGGGCGTCCTGGAGACCGCGTTCGACCACTACGAGCCCGTCCGCGGCGAGCCACCGGTACGACGCGCCACCTGAGGCTCAGTCCTCGGCGACCGCCCGCCGCAGGCTGTGCTCCATCGTCACGTAGGTCAGGGAGAAGTGGCTCTGGGCGATCCGCTGCGCCTCCGGCGCGTCGCCCCTCACGACGGCGTCGATCAGCTGCTCGTGCTCGTGCAGCGCAGCCGCGAAGAACGCCTCCTCGTAGGGCTCCGCCCCGAAACCGAGCGTGGCCGCCGCGGTCAGGTGCGCGCTGAGGGAGACCAGGTGGCGATTCCGCGCGGCGGCGCACACCAGGCCGTGCAGCCGGCGGTCCAGCGACCGAGCCGCCACCATGTCCTCCCCCGCGAGCCGGAAGGCGGCCAGCGAGTCCTGCAGCGCCGCAACGTCCGCGTCGGTCCGGCGCGCCGCCGCGGCGCCGGCGATCATCCCCTCGACCAGGCACCGGTAGTCGAACAGCTCGCGCAGCCGCGGCAGCTCCACCTCGAGGGTCCGTCGCGCCTCCTGGGGCGCCACGTCCCGCCAGGAGACCGACGTGACGAACGTGCCGCCCCCGCGGCCCCGCCGCGACTCCACCAGGCCGAGCTCGGTGACCTGCTGCAACGCCTGCCGGATGGTGACCCTGCTCACCGACAGTCGCTCAGCCAGCTCGCGCTCGGACGGCAGCCGCTCCCCCGGGGAGTAGGTCGCCACGGCGATCGCGGTGATCAACCGGGCGGCCACACTGCCGGACATCGTGCCCCGGCTCAGCCCCAGCAGGCCGGGCTCGAGAGCGGGGTCACTCGGCTCCGGCTGAGACTGACGGTCTAAAGGTATTGTTCCCACACCTTTGGCTGTGTTTGACTTCCCGCGCCCTGAACTCCGTGGAGGCCCCGCATGAGCAG
Organism: uncultured Propionibacteriaceae bacterium; assembly: GCA_964247485.1. Taxonomy (GTDB): domain Bacteria; phylum Actinomycetota; class Actinomycetes; order Propionibacteriales; family Propionibacteriaceae; genus Microlunatus. The sequence continues at coordinate 11,526 of CAXTVE010000020.1, read as the reverse complement.
TGTAGAAGTCGAGCCGGTCGGGACCCGCCCGGTGCGGACCGGCACGGTGGACTTCGCAGGCGGCCACACCTGGTTCCGGGTCACCGGCACCCTCGATGCCGACGCCGAGCGCGCCCCCGTGGTCATCCTGCACGGCGGGCCGGGGGCGGGGCACAACTACTGCCTGGCGATGGCCGGGCTGTCCGGCGACGGTCGCGCCATCGTCCACTACGACCAGTTCGGCTGCGGGAACAGCACGCACCGGCCCGACGCCGACCCCGGCTTCTGGAGCGTCGACCTCTTCGTCAGCGAGCTACGGAACCTGGTGGACCGGCTAGGCATCCCGCGGTTCCACCTGCTCGGTCAGTCCTGGGGCGGGATGCTGGGCCCCGAGGTGGTGCTCTCCGATCCCGCCGGGATCCTGTCGCTCAGCATCTGCGACAGCCCGGCCGCCATGCCCCGGTGGCTGGCGGCGGCCGCCGAGCTGCGCAGCCGACTGCCGCTGGAGGTCCAGCAGACGCTGACCCAGCACGAGGAGGCCGGCACCACCGACTCCGCCCAGTACCACCAGGCCATGGACGTCTTCTACGCCCGGCACGTCTGCCGGGTGCAGCCCATGCCGCAGGACGTGCTCGACAGTTTCGCCCAGCTCGAAGCGGAGCCGACCGTCTACCACACCATGAACGGACCCAGCGAGTTCCATGTCGTCGGCTCCCTGAAGGACTGGACGGTGGTCGACCGGCTCGGCGGGATCGGCGTACCCACCCTGGTCGTGGCCGGCGCGTACGACGAGGCCACGCCCAGCACCTGGCAGCCGTTCGTCGACCACATCCCCGACGTCCGCACCCATGTCTTCGCCGAGTCCAGCCACATGCCCCACGTCGAGCAGCCGGCTGAGTTCCTGCAGGTCGTCGGAGACTTCCTCCGCCGGCACGACACCCCGCAGCCCGCCACCACGAAGGAGAACGACGCGCCATGAGTGCACCGCAGTCCGCCGGCCAGGCCGAACGCGACCTCGCCGGCTTCGGCTACAAGCAGGAGCTGAACCGCACCCTGTCGACGACCGACCTGATCATCTACGGCCTGGTGTTCATGGTGCCCATCGCCCCGTGGGCCATCTTCGGCGTGGTCTTCAACGCGAGCCGGGGCATGGTGCCGCTGGTCTACCTGATCGGGCTGGTGGCGATGATCTTCACCGCCTCCTCGTACGCGCAGATGTCCAAGGCCTTCCCGATCGCCGGGTCGGTCTACTCCTACGTCGGGCGGGGCCTGAACCCGCAGGTCGGCTTCTTCGCCGGCTGGACGATCCTGCTGGACTACCTGCTCGTCCCCACCCTGCTCTACGTCTTCGCGGCCGAGTCGATGTCCGGCATCTTCCCCGGGGTGCCGAAGCCGCTCTGGATCGTGGTCTTCCTCGCGATCAACACCACCATCAACTACGTCGGCATCTCCTTCACCGCCGTCGTCAACCGGCTGTTCCTGGCCGCCGAGCTGATCTTCGTGGTGATCTTCGTGGTCATGGCGGTCGTGGCGATCTCGCGGGGGGTCAATGGCGCGGCGTTCACCACGACGCCGCTGTTCAACGCCGACCTGTTCACGCCCCAGCTGGCCGCGGCCGCGCTCTCCATCGCGGTGCTCAGCTTCCTCGGCTTCGACGGCATCGCCACCCTCAGCGAGGAGGCCCGCGGCGGCCGCCGGGCGGCCGGAGTGGCGATGATCACCGGACTGCTCCTGGTGGCCCTGTTCTTCGTCACGCAGACCTGGCTGGCCGCCATGCTGGTGCCGAACACGACCGAGTTCGGCGAGGACCAGGTCAACAACGCGTTCTTCTCGATCGTGGGATCCATCAGCAACAGCGGTTGGCAGGTGGCTTTCCTGGCCATGAACGCCCTCGCGGTGGGGATCGCCAACGCCGTGGCGGCGCAAAGTGCAACCTCGCGGCTGCTGTTCTCGATGAGCCGCGACGGCCGGCTGCCCCGGTTCCTGTCCCACGTCAACCCCAGGACCAAGTCCCCGGAGCGCGCCATCCTGGTGGTGGCCGGACTGACCCTGGTCGCCGGCCTGTTCTTCGTCGGCCAGATCAACCTGATCTCGGCGCTGGTGAACTTCGGCGCCCTGACCAGCTTCCTGCTGCTGCACCTGTCGGTGATCGCCTACTACGGCATCCGGGAGCGCAGCCGCAACGTCGCGCTGCACTGGGTGGCCCCGGTGCTCGGCTTCCTGATCATCGGCTTCGTCCTGTGGAACGCCGACTCCCTGGCCAAGATCGGCGGTCTGGTCTGGCTGGTCATCGGCGCCGGCGTACTGCTCTACTACCGCAGCAAGGGCACCGGCATCCTGCCCGAGCACGCCGCCGACCCGTTCCAGGAGGTGTCTCGGTGACCACCCATCTGCTGACCAGGGAGCAGTCGTCGAACGCCTTCTCCGCGGCGCGCGCGCCCGTGCTCACGGTCGCGGCCGGGGCGGGCGACCGGATCACGTTCGAGACCGACGACCTCGCGTACGCGCAGATGGAGGAGTTCCGGGACCTGGCCAGGGTCACCGCGACGATCAACCCGATCACCGGGCCGGTCTTCGTGACCGGCGCGGAGCCCGGCGACGTGCTGGCGGTGACCATCCACGACATCGAGCTCGCCGAGCAGGGCTGGTCGGTCTACATCCCGGGCGCGGGCGCGCTGGCCCGCCCGATGGGCCCGGAGTTCTTCGTGCGGCGGATCCCCATCCGCGACGGCCGGGTCCAGCTCACCGACACCCTGGACTGCCCGGTCGCGCCGATGATCGGCTGCCTGGGCGTCGCCCCGGCCGCGCGGGACGGCTCGACGGTGATGCCCACCCTGAGCACCGGCGGCAACATGGACCTGACCGACGCCGGCCCGGGCACGACGGTCTTCCTGCCGGTTGAGGTGCCCGGCGCCCTGCTGTCGGTCGGCGACCTGCACGCGGTGATGGCCCGCGGCGAGTCCTCGTTCGTGGCGATCGAGGTGGCCGGCCGGGCGACCGTCTCCGTGGACGTGGTCAAGGACAGGGCGATCCGTGCGCCGCAGCTGGACACCGGCGACGACTACGTCTGTGTCGGCCTCGGCGACCCGGTCCAGGACTCGATCGCGATGGCGTACGAGTCGCTGTTCTCGGTGCTGGTCGACGACCACGGCTGGGACCCGGGCGACGCGTACGTCACCATGAGTGCGCTCGCCGACACGGAGCTGGGCGGACCGACCGGGTCGAAGGACCCCGACCCGCTGCACCCGTTCCGCGCCGTCGGGGCGGTGACCCTGGCCCGGATCCCGACCGACGTCCTCCGACGACGCGCCCGCTGATCACCCGTCGGCCGGGTCTCAGGTGGGTTTGGGGACCTCGAGGTCGCTGTGCGCGATCTCCTCGATGGACACGTCGCGGAAGGTGAGCACCTTCGCGCTCTTCACGAACCGGGCCGGTCGGTACATGTCCCACACCCAGGCGTCGCTCATCGACACCTCGTAGTAGACGTCGCCGCCCTCGGTCCGGACCTTCAGGTCCACCGCGTTGCACAGGTAGAACCGCCGCTCGGTCTCCACCGCATAGGTGAAGATGCCGACGACGTCCTTGTACTCCCGGTAGAGCTGGAGCTCCAGGTCACTTTCGTACTGCTCGAGGTCTTCGGCGCTCATGTCAGACAGCCACCCTAGTTGTCCGGGACACGTTCACGAAGCGCATCCGGTGGGTGGCCGAGGGTCCGTGACTGTCCAGCCGCTCCTGGTGCAACGGCGTGCAGTAGCCCTTGTGCACCTTGAACGCGTACTGCGGGTAGCGCTCGTCGAGCTCACACATCACCCGATCCCGGGTCACCTTGGCCAGGATCGAGGCCGCGGCCACGCAGGCGGCGACCCGGTCGCCCTTCCACACGGCCAGGCCCGGCCTCCCGAGGCCGTCGACCGGGAACCCGTCGGTGAGCACGTAGCAGGGCGCAACCTCGAGCCGTAGCAGTGCCATCCGGAGTGCCATCACATTGGCCACGTGCATGCCCAGCCGGTCGCACTCCCCCGGCTCCAACGCGACGACCGACCAGGCCACCGCCTTGGCGGTGATCAGGTCGTACAGCCGCTCGCGCTGCCGCGCGGTGAGCAGCTTGGAGTCGTTCAGTCCGGGGATCTGGCGGGCCCTGGTGTCGCTCAGGACGACCGCCGCCGCCACCAGGGGGCCGGCGCAGGCTCCGCGCCCGGCCTCGTCGGCCCCGGCGACCGGGTCGAAGCCGACCCGCTTGAGCGCCCGCTCGTAGCCGTAGATACCGCTGTCCCTGCGGACCAGCACCGGGCCCGCCATCAGCAGCTCACCCCTCTGGGCTCGATCACCGCCTGGTCCGGGGCCGGCTCGCCGGGGTCCGGCACCTCGGCGAAGTCGACCGCCCGACGCAGCCGGGCCGCCCGGTCGAACGGCGCGGCGATGCCGAAGGCCGGGCCGACCACGTTGTCGATCGGCACGAAGGCCACCTCGCCCTTGCGTCCGTTGCTGGACAGGTCCGACAGGTGGCAACGGGAGTCAGCGCTGACGTCTCGGTGGTCCCCCATCACAAAGATCTTCCCCTCCGGCACGACGACCCGGAAGCGGACGTCGGAGGGGTTGACCTGCATGTCGTCGGGATCGGTGTAGAGGTAGGCCGTCTCGTCCAGGGCATAGCCGTTCACCGTGAGGCGATTGTCCTCGTCGCAGCAGACCACCGTGTCCCCGGGCATCCCGATCACCCGCTTGATCAGGTGGCCGGGCGTGCTCTTCGTCGGGATCCCGACGAACTCCAGCACCCGGTCGAACGGGCCCGGCTCCTCGATGGGGTCGGAGAGCCAGCCGCCGGGGTCGCGGAAGACGACGATGTCGCCACGGTCGAAACCGGTGATCTTCTGCACCACCACCCGGTCGCCGATGAGCAACGTGCTCTCCATCGACTCCGACGGGATGATGAACATCTGACCGACGAAGGCCCGCAGCAGCGAGGAGACGATCACCGCCCCGATGACGACGATGAGCAGCTCGCGGACGAAGGAGAGCGTCCGGTCTCCGGCCGAGCGGGAGGGTGCGGTCGCACCCGCCGGCACGGTCTTCTCGGTGGTCAACAGTTGGCCTCGGGTCCGGCAGTGATCTCGGGACGTTCTGGCGCCGGCTGAAGGCCCGGCGGCACGGACTCAAAGGTAGCGGGGATGGGCAACCGGTGCCGCCGGTCGAAGGGCCAGGCCACCGCGATCGCCCGGCCCACGACCAGGTCGGTGCTCACAAAGCCGTTCTCACCGGTCATCTCGCCGGGCTCGGTGTCGCGCAGGTGGCACCGGGAGTCGCGGCTCCGGTCGCGGTGGTCGCCCATCACGAAGACGTGACCGGCCGGCACCCGCACCTCGAACCTGATCAGTGACGGCTCGACCGGACCGCCGTCGGGGTCGGCGTAGAGGTAGGACGCCTCGTCCAGCGCGAACCCGTTGACGGTCAACCGCCCGGCGTCGTCGCAGCACACCACTTCGTCACCCGGCATGCCGATGACCCGCTTGATCAGGTGCTCGGTGCTGGGGTCGGGCAGCACGCCGATGAACTGGAAAGCCTTGCCCACCAGGCCGCGCTCCGGTGGGGTCGGCCCGGTGAGCCAGCGGCCCGGGTCGGCGAAGACCACCACCTGGCCGCGCTCGATGCTGCTCAGCTTCTCGACCACGACGCGATCGGACACCTGCAGGGTGTCCTCCATCGACACCGAGGGGATCAAGAACATCTGGCCGACGAAGCCACGCAGCAGTGACGCCACCACCACGGCGCCGACCACCACCACAGCCAGCTCGCGGAAGAACGCGACCAGGTGAGCACCGAAGGTCAGCCGTTCGGGCACCGGTTCCGGCTCGTCGTCTGGCGGCAGGGCCCGGCGCGGGGCGGCACGCTTCCCGTCCCGGATCGCCACGTCGCCGCGACTCAGCTCGCGTCGCGCTTCTCCTTGATCTTCGCGGCCTTGCCGCGCAGACCACGAAGGTAGTAGAGCTTGGCCCGGCGGACGTCGCCTCGTCGGTCGACCTCGATCTTGTCGATCACCGGGGAGTGCACTGGGAAGGTGCGCTCGACCCCGACGCCGAAGCTGACTTTGCGGACGGTGAATGCCTCGCGGACGCCGTCACCGGACCGGCCGATCACCACGCCGGTGAACACCTGGATCCGGGAGCGGTTGCCCTCCACGACCTTCACGTGCACCTTGACGGTGTCCCCGGGCCGGAAGCCCGGGACGTCGCTCCGCAGCGACGCGTGGTCGATCTCGTTGATCAGCTTGGTCATGGTCGACGTCCTTGCCGGTGCCACAGGTCACCTGTGCTCGAGGTGGAGAATCTTGGGGTCCCGCACGAACGACCTTCCCCCTGTGGCAGGCGTCGGGCTGGTGCGGACAACAGCGGTCCAGTTTGCCACACCGGTGCGGGGCAGACCAACCAGCGCGGCGGAGCGACCGTGGGGGGCTACCGTGACCCCCATGATCCAGCGATCGCGAGGCCCCTGGTGAGCGGCGGCCTCGCCGCGTTGCTCGACGACGTGGCCGCCATGGCCAGGCTCGCGGCCGCCTCCGTCGACGACGTTGCCGCGGCGGCCGGGCGCGCCAGCACCAAGGCGGCCGGCGTGGTGGTCGACGACACCGCGGTCACCCCGCGCTACCTGCACGGGTTCACCGCTGACCGCGAGCTGCCGATGATCAGGAGGATCGCGCTGGGCTCGCTGCGCAACAAGCTGGTGATCATCCTGCCGGTGATCCTGGTCCTCAGTCAGTTCCTGCCCTGGCTCTTGACGCCCATCTTGATGATCGGCGGCGTCTACCTGTGTTTCGAGGGGGCCGAGAAGCTCTACGAGAAGGTCACCGGGCAGCACGGCGAACACCGGGAGCAGCCTGCGGCGACCCAGGGCGCCGACCAGGAGAAGATGATGGTCGCGGGGGCGATCCGGACGGACTTCATCCTCTCCGCCGAGATCATGGTCATCTCGCTCAATGAGGTGGCCGATGAAGGGCTGGGATCGCGGGCAGTGATCCTGATCCTGGTGGCGCTCGGCATCACGCTGCTGGTGTACGGCGTGGTCGCTCTGATCGTGAAGATGGACGACGTCGGACTGCACCTGACCGAGCGCGACTCCGACCCGGCCCGCAAGCTCGGTCTGCTGCTGGTCCGAGGCATGCCCAAGGTGCTGGCGCTCCTGTCCACCGTGGGCGTGGTGGCCATGCTGTGGGTCGGGGGTCACATCCTGCTGGTGGGCGTGGACGAGCTCGGGTGGCACGGCCCATACGCCCTGGTGCACGCGGCTGAGGAGGCCATCCTGCATGCCGTGCCGGCGGTGGGGGGAGCACTCGCCTGGCTGGTCAACACCGCGGCCTCGGCGTTGATCGGCCTCGCCGTGGGCGCCCTGGTGGTGGCGATCATGCACCTGGTGCCGCGACGCACCCGGTCGGCGGCGCACTGACCGCTGTCGAGTGCCGCGGCCCGACCCCGGGCGTCAGCGGTCCCGCCAGCTGTACTCCGGCTGATAGCCCAGGACAGCCCGGGCCTTGTCGATGCTCAACAGCGTCTCGTGGTCGCTCACCGGGCGGGTCAGCTCCAGCCCCGGGAACTCCGCCGCCAGCAGGTCGGCGTTGGTCGCCGCCATCAAAGTGTCGGCGGCAGCGACGATGAAGCTGTGCGCCCCGGTCAAGGGCGCCTCGACGGCGAGCCGGCAGGCCTGGGCGACGTCGCGGGCGTCGACGTAGCCCCACAGGTTCCAGCGCCGCAGGGCTGGGTCGTCCTGGTAGCTCGAGACGGCGGCGTAGTCCGATTCGACGTGCACGTTGGAGATGCGCAGGGCGACGTAGGTGCCGCCGGTCCAGTCCGCGAAGTGCGTCGCCATCGCCTCCCCGACCACCTTGGACAGCGCGTAGGTGCTGGTCGGCAGCGGGTAGTGGTCCTCGTCGATCGGGGCATAGCGCGGCGGGGTGTCGAACGGCAGGCCGAAGGTGGTCTCGCTGGACGCCCAGACCACCCGGTCGATGCCGAGCCGCTGCGCGGCGGCGAAAGCGTTGTAGGTCATCGCGGTGTTGTCGAGGAACGTGGTGCTGTCCGGCACCAGGCCCGGCGCCGGGATGGCGGCCAGGTGCACGACCACCTCGCACCCGGCCACGGCCTCCAGGGTCTGCCCGAAGTCGGTCAGGTCGGCCCGGAACAAGCCCACCCCGAGATCGGCGGCCAGCTCGCCATAGCCGCCGGGGCGGCCGGCGACGTCGATCGGACGGACGGCATAGCCGTGCTCCAGGAAATGCCGGGCCACCACCCGGCCGGTCTTACCGGCAGCACCGGTGATCGCCACGGTCGTCATAGCAGCAGCGTACGGAGGTGCCGACCGCGGTCCGCACCCGGCGTCGCCTCACCGTGGGCGGGGATCCGACGCACCGGGTTTACCGTGTAAACCATGCAGCGGCCCGTCACCCAGAGCATCGTCGCGCTGGGCGCCTCCGCCGTCCTCGGTGTCCTCGTCGGCGCCCTGGTCGGCACGTCCGGCGCGAACCCGAGCCTGGTGGGCCCGGCATCGGCGCCGAGCGTCTCGGGCAGCCCGGCCTCGCCCTTCCCGTCCTCGAGGTCCGGCACGGCCCTTGCTGCCGGTCCGGCCTCCTCGGGATCTCCTCGGACCCAGCCGGTGGCGCCACCGACCTCCGTGCCGGACCCGTCGACGGCACCCCCGGCCTCGGGAGCCGCCACCCCGCTCACCGCACCCACGACTCCGATGTCGTCCGAGTCTGCCGAGCCGACAGGGGCTCCCCCGCCGTCTGCGACACCGACGCGGTCGCCAGCACCGAGGTCATCGAGCGCTCCCAAGCCGTCGAAGGCGGCCAAGCCGCGGAAGCCCCCGAGACCACCTGGGGCGTCGAAGACCCCCAAGCCGAAATGGACCAAGGCACCCAAGACGTAGGCGGGCCGCCGGGAGCGCCGCCGGACTGAGGCCCGGTCCTCAGTTGCGGGCGAGCGACCCCAGCAGGTCCCGGTTGAGCCGGGAGATGGTCTCGAACGGGATGCCCTTGGGGCAGACGGCGGTGCACTCGCCGATGTTGGTGCAGCCGCCGAAGCCCTCGTCGTCGTGCTGGGTCACCATGCTGCGGACTCGCGACCGCCGCTCCGGCTGGCCCTGCGGCAGCAGCCCGAGGTGGGTCACCTTCGCCGCGGTGAACAGCATCGCGGATCCGTTCGGGCAGGCGGCCACGCAGGCGCCGCAGCCGATGCAGGTCGCCGCGTCGAAGGCGTGGTCCGCGTCGACCTTGGCCACCGGGGTCGCGTGCGCGTCCGGTGCGGTGCCGGTCGGCGCGGAGACGTAGCCGCCCGACGCGATGATCCGGTCGAACGAGCTGCGGTCGACCACGAGGTCCTTGACCACCGGGAAGGCGTCAGCCCGCCACGGCTCGATGTCGATGGTGTCGCCGTCTTTGAACGAGCGCATGTGCAGCTGGCAGGTGGTGGTCTGCAGCGGCCCGTGGGCGACGCCGTTGATGACCACCCCGCACTGACCGCAGATCCCCTCGCGGCAGTCATGGTCGAAGGCGATCGGGTCGTCCCCGCGCAGGGTCAACCGCTCGTTGAGCACGTCCAGCATCTCGAGGAACGACATGTCCTCGGAGACGTCGTTGACCGCGTAGAGGGCCATCTTGCCCTCGGTATGCCGGTCTTTCTGCCGCCACACCCGGACCGTTATATCCATATCTACTCCCTCGCGCCCGCTGCGCGCCTCAGACCTCGGTCTTCCTCCCGCGCTCGCAGACGAAAAGCGTGTCTGCTCCCTTGGTCGTCCAGACCGAACCGGCGCTCCGCTACCCGACGCTCGGGAGCTTGCGCGGCGCTCATCACTTGTAGGATCTCTGCTTCAGTTCGACGTACTCGTACTTCAGGGGCTCCTGGTGCAGCACCGGCTTGTTGCCTTCGCCGCCGTACTCCCAGGCCGACACGTAGGCGAACTCGTCGTCGTGGCGCAACGCCTCGCCGTCCTCGGTCTGCGACTCGGCCCGGAAGTGCCCGCCACATGACTCGCGACGGACGAGCGCATCGATGCACATCAGCTCGCCCAGCTCGAAGAAGTCGGCCACCCGGCCCGCCCGTTCCAGGGCCTGGTTCAGCTCCGCACCCGTACCCAGCACCCGGACGTCGGACCAGAACTCCTGCTTGAGCTCCCGGATCTGGCCGATCGCCTTGCGCAGGCCCTCCTCGGAGCGCTCCATGCCGCAGTAGTCCCACATGATGTGCCCGAGCTCCTTGTGGAAGGAGTCGACGGTGCGCGTGCCGCGGATCGACAGCAGCTTGTCGAGCCGGCCCTGCACGGTCTCGACCGCGGCGACCGCGGCCGGATGGGTCTCGTCCACCTTGGCGAACGGTCCGGCCGCCAGGTAGTCGTTGATCGTGTTGGGCAGCACGAAGTAGCCGTCGGCCAGCCCCTGCATCAGCGCCGAGGCGCCCAGCCGGTTCGCGCCGTGGTCGGAGAAGTTGGCCTCCCCGGTCACGTAGAGCCCCGGGATCGACGACTGCAGGTCGTAGTCGACCCACAGCCCGCCCATCGTGTAGTGCACGGCCGGGTAGATCCGCATCGGCGTCTTGTAGGGGTTCTCGCCGGTGATCTGGGCGTACATGTCGAAGAGGTTGCCGTACTTGGCCTCGACCGCCTTCTGACCCAGCCGCGAGATGGCATCGGCGAAGTCGAGGTAGACACCCAGCCCGCCGGGACCGACGCCGCGACCCTCGTCGCAGACGTTCTTGGCCGCCCGCGACGCGATGTCGCGGGGCACGAGGTTGCCGAAGGACGGGTAGATCCGCTCCAGGTAGTAGTCCCGCTCGTTCTCCGGGATCTCCCGCGGATCGCGCTGGTCCTCCCCGCGGACCGGCACCCAGATCCGGCCGTCGTTGCGCAACGACTCGCTCATCAGCGTGAGCTTGGACTGGTACTCCCCGCTGACCGGGATGCAGGTCGGGTGGATCTGGGTGTAGCACGGGTTGGCGAAGTACGCGCCCTTGCGGTGCGCGCGCCAGGTCGCCGTGACGTTGCAGCCCATCGCGTTGGTCGACAGGAAGAACACGTTGCCGTAGCCGCCGGTCGCCAGCACCACAGCGTCGGCGAAATGGCTCTCGATCTCACCGCTGACCAGGTCGCGGACCACGACGCCGCGGGCCCGCCCGTCGACCACGATCAGCTCCAGCATCTCGTGCCGGGTGTGCATCGCGACCGTGCCGGCCGCGATCTGCCGCTCCAGGGCCTGGTACGCGCCGAGCAGCAGCTGCTGGCCGGTCTGGCCACGGGCGTAGAAGGTGCGCGAGACCTGGACACCGCCGAAGGAGCGGTTGTCCAGCAGGCCGCCGTACTCGCGGGCGAACGGCACGCCCTGGGCGACGCACTGGTCGATGATCTCCACGCTGATCTGGGCCAGCCGGTAGACGTTGGACTCCCGGGCGCGGAAGTCGCCGCCCTTGACCGTGTCGTAGAACAGCCGGTAGATCGAGTCGCCGTCGTTGCGGTAGTTCTTGGCCGCGTTGATGCCGCCCTGGGCGGCGATCGAGTGGGCCCGGCGCG
>CAXTVE010000019.1:12424-16797 GCA_964247485.1 uncultured Propionibacteriaceae bacterium | reverse complement strand
GCGACGGGCTGCCGCTGACCGGCTGGCTCTACCGGCCCCGTGGCAGCTTCGGGCCGGGCCCGACCGTGGTCAGCCTGCACGGCGGGCCGGAGGCGCAGGAGCGGCCCACCTTCTCGCCGCTGCACCAGGCCCTGGTCGCCGCGGGGATCAGTGTCTTCGCGCCCAACATCCGCGGCTCATCCGGAGCCGGACGAACCTTCTCGCACCTGGACGACCGGCACGGCCGGCGGGACGCGTTCGACGACGTGCTGGCCGCCCGGACGTTCCTCGTCGATCTCGGCATCGCCGACCCCGCCCGGACGGCGGTCGCCGGCCGCTCCTACGGGGGTTACCTGACCCTGGCCACCCTGGCCTTCGACCCGGGACACTTCGCCGCCGGGGTCGACATCTGCGGCATGTCGGACCTGCTCACCTTCTACCGCGACACCGAGCCCTGGATCGCCGCCGCCGCCTACAGCAAGTACGGCCACCCCGAGGACGACCGCACCCTGCTCGAGGCCGTCTCACCGCTGCGGGCCGTGGCCCACATCGACGTGCCGCTGCTGGTGGTGCACGGGGAGCTGGACAGCAACGTGCCGGTGGGCGAGGCGCGCCAGGTGGTGGCCGCGCTGCGGGCGCTGGGCCGGCCGGTGGAGTACCTGGAGCTGGCCGGGGAGGGCCATGAGTACCGGCGGGTGGAGTCGCGGCTGCGGCTGGCCGAGACGATGGTCGACTTTCTGAGCCGGGTGATCGGGCTGTGAGAGCCTGAACGCCATGGCTGCAGGGATCCGGACGTCGTTCCTGTCGTGGACCTTCATCGCACCGGTCCTCGCCCTGGTCCTGCTGGTCGCGACCTGGGGACGCTACCCGCCGTACGCGGTCGTCGCCCTGGTCGGGGTCGCCCTGGGCGCGGCGGTGCTGGCCGCGGTGCACCACGCTGAGGTGGTGGCCCACCGGGTCGGCGAGCCATTCGGCTCGCTGGTGCTCGCGGTGGCCGTGACGGTCATCGAGGTCGGGCTGATCGTCACCCTGATGGTGTCCGGCGGCGCGGGCACCGCGTCGCTGGCCCGCGACACGGTGTTCGCCGCGGTGATGATCACGCTGAACGGGATCATCGGGCTGGTGCTGCTGATCGGCGCGTTCCGGTTCAACATCCCGCGCTTCAACGCCGAGGGCACCGGCACCGCCGTGGCCACGGTGGCCGCGCTGGCCACCCTGACGCTGGTGCTGCCGTCGTTCACCACCAGCCGGCCCGGGCCGGAGTTCTCGTCGGCGCAGCTGGGCTTCGCCGCGGTCGCCTCGCTGGTCCTCTACGGCGTCTTCGTCTTCACCCAGACCGGGCGGCACCGCGACTTCTTCCTCCCGGTCACCTCCGACGGCACCGTGGTCGAGAGCGAGGAGCACGCCAACCCGCCGACGGACCGGGCGGCCCTGTTCAGTCTCACCCTGCTCGCGGTGGCCCTGGTCTCGGTGGTCGGCCTGGCCAAGGTGGCCTCGCCGGCGCTGGAGGCCGGGGTCGCCGCCGTCGGGTTCCCGAACAGCTTCGTCGGCGTGATCATCGCGCTGCTGGTGCTGCTGCCCGAGACGCTCGCCGCCTCGCGGGCCGCCCGGCGTGACCGGGTGCAGACCGGCTTCAACCTGGCCGTCGGGTCGGCCATGGCCAGCATCGGGCTCACCATCCCCGCCATCGCCATCGCCTCGATCTGGCTGCCCGGCCCTCTGGTGCTGGGTCTGGACTCCAGCCAGATCGTGCTGCTCGCGGTCACCCTCGTGGTCACGATCCTCACCGTGGTGCCCGGCCGGGCCACCCGGCAGGAGGGCGTGGTGCACCTGGTGCTGCTGGCCGCGTTCTTGTTCCTCGCAGTCAACCCCTAGTCATCGGCGCCGCTGGTCGTGGCGAAGAACCATCCGCGCGGCCCGGTTGTCGGTAGCGTTCCACCATGGTCGCCACGAGCCGCGCCGACGTCGCTCGGGCGATCACCGGGGGCGAGATCGTGCCCTGGTACCAGCCCGTCGTCGACCTCGCCACCGGACGAGTGGTCGGGGTGGAGGCCCTGGCCAGGTGGGTCCGACCGGCGGAGGACGTGGAGCCAGCAGCGGCCTTCGTCGCCGTGATCGAGCAGGACGACCTGGTCATCGACCTCGACCGCACGATCATGCGCCAGGCCCTCAGCGACCTCGGCCGGTGGCCGGTGACCGGCTCCGAGCTTCGGCTCAGCCTCAACGTCTCGGGTCGTCAGCTCGACCACGACGACTGGCTCACCACGCTCGAGGCGGCCGTCGAGGGTGCCGGCCTACCTCCAGACCGGATCATCCTGGAGCTCACGGAGACGGTGCGTCCGCTGCGCCGAGACGCCGGAGCGGAGCTGCTGCGCCAGGCCCGCGCGGCTGGCTTCGGGATCTGGCTCGACGACTTCGGAACCGGCTGGGCATCGCTGTCCGACCTCGTCGACCTGCCCGCAACCGGTCTGAAGATCGACCAGCGCTTCGCCCGGGACCTCGGCCTGCCGGCGGTCGACGCCGTCGTGCGCGCGATGGCCGGGGCCGCCGCCGAGCTCGGTCTCGACACCGTCATCGAGGGCATCGGCGCACCCGAGCAGGCGCGGTACGCCTCCCGGCTCGGCTGTCGCTACGCGCAGGGGTTCCTCTGGTCGCCGGCCGTGCCCGCCGCCGATCTGCCGGCCCTGCTCACCGGCTGGCCCGACCCGGGTCCCCGGCGCGGCTGAGCGGGCGGTTCACGGCCTCGCGGGGGCGCCCGAACAGGAAGCCCTGCGCCGATTCGCAGTCGATGTCACGGAGCACCCGCAGCTGGTCGTCGCGCTCCACCCCCTCGGCCACGACGGGCAGGCCGAAGGCGTGCGCCGCCTGCACGATCAGCTGCAGCAACCTGAGCGCCGACTCCGACCCCGGGTCGAGGAACCGGCGGTCCACCTTGACGCAGTCGACGGGCAGGGTCTCCAGCCGTGTGATCGAGCTGTAGCCGGTGCCGAAGTCGTCGATGCTGATGGACACCCCCATCCGGCGGAGCTCGGCGAGATTGACCAGCGCCCCCGGGTCGTCGATCATGGCGGTCTCGGTGATCTCCAGCACCAGCTGCCCGGGAGACAGCCCGGACGCGTGCAGTGCGGCGAGCACGTCGTCCCGGATCCGGGCCCGGGCCACGTGCCGGCCGGACACGTTGACCGCGACGGTCAGGTCGTCAGCGCCCCGCTCGGCGTTCCACCGGGCCAGCTGCGCGGTCGCCTGACGCAACACCCAGGCATCGACCTCACAGATCAGGTCCGACTGCTCGGCCACCGGGATGAAGTCGGCCGGGGCGAGCAGGCCGATCCCGGGACGGTCCCAGCGGACCAGGGCCTCGTACCCCTCGACCCGACCGGTCGGCACGTTCACGATCGGCTGGTAGTGCACCACCAGCTCCTCGTCCCGGATCGCGCCGGCGATCGCCGCCTCCAGCCTGGTCCGCTCGTCCAGCTCGCGCCTCAGGCTGGCATCGAAGATCTCGATCCGGCCACGACCCGCAGCCTTGGCCCGGTAGACGGCGACGTCGGCCTCGTTCAACAGCAGCTCGGAGTCGGTCAGACCGTCCTGGCTGAGCGCGACGCCGATGCTGGCGCCCACCCGGACCGGCCGATCGCCGGCCACCTGGATCGACCTGGAGACCTCGGCCACCAGCCGGTCCGCGACGGTGACGGCCGACGCCTGCTCGTCCAGTGGCTCCAGCAGCACCACGAACTCGTCGCCGCCCAGCCGCGCCACCGTGTCCCCACCCCGGACGCTCCGCACCATCCGCTGGGCCGTCGCCCGCAGCACCTCGTCGCCCGCCGCGTGGCCGAACGTGTCGTTGACCCGCTTGAACCCGTCCAGGTCGACGAACAGCAGGCCGATGACGGCGCCGCTCCGCTGGGCCCGGCTCAGGGCGCCGTCGATCAGTCGCATCGCCTGCGCCCGGTTCGGCAGACCGGTCAGCGAGTCGTGCGCGGCCTGGTGCGCGAGGTCCTCCTGCAGCTGCTCCCGCTGCCGGTTGGCGGCCACGATCAGGTCGATGGCGAGGTTCATCCGGGCCACGACGAGGACGAAGGTCACCACCGATCCGAGCACCACGGCCCAGACGTCCAGGGGCAGGCCGAGCAGCCGCTGCACGGCGAGGGTGCCGGGGGCGATCAGCACCGCCAACGTGAGCGCCGCAAGCCGCGCCCGGGTGAAGCGTACGGGGGGTGCCGATCCGGGCTTGGACAGGTCGTACATCGACGGGTGCAGGGCGGCCGCACCCCACAAGACGTAGGAGGTCAGCCACAGGATATCCAGCGGCTCGCTGCGGTCGAACGTGACGAGGCCGAGGGCGAGCGACGCCGTGTCGGCCGCGATCAGGAGGGCGACGGCACCGAGCAGCC
>CAXTVE010000019.1:10662-12414 GCA_964247485.1 uncultured Propionibacteriaceae bacterium | reverse complement strand
ACGTGTCGCTGAACGCCGTCGCCAATCTCGGCTACGCCGACGGGCGCTTCCTCCGGCCGGTCCATCCCGGCGACACGCTGCTCGCCTCCTCGGAGGTGATCGGGCTCAAGGAGAACCGCAACGGCGAGACCGGCATCGTCTACGTGCGCACGACGGGCACGGACGCGGACGGCGTGCCCGTCCTGACCTACTGCCGCTGGGTCATGGTGCGGAAGCGCGACCCGGGGGCGCCCGCTATCCGGCGGGCGCCGGCCCCGAGCCGCCCCCGCCGCGACCGCGTCCACGCGCCCGGGGTGGTCAGGAAGAGGATCAACATCGCGAGCAGCAAGATGTCGCCGAGGGGATAGGCCAGGGCCACGGCCGCACCGGTCGCGGAGTCCTCCCGGTAGCTCTCGGCCGTCGGCCTCGCCAGCAGCACCCAGGACAACAGGCTCAGGCCCGCGGTGACGATGAGGCTGTCCAGCAGGCCGGACCGGTCGGCCCACCGGCGGCGACCCTGGGCGAGCAGCAGCAGGCCAGCGGTCAGCAACGGGTAGGCCAGCAGGTAGAACGGATCGGCGGGAGAAGGGAACCGGTCGTTGCCGAGGCCGTCACTGTCCCAGCTGAACACGACGTCGCCCATCACCCAGGTGGCCTGCCCGGCGGCCAGCAGGTACCAGGCCCGGGTCCGCACGGGCCGGTTGACCCGGACACCCACGACGATGGCGACCACCCCGGCCAGCCCGACCGCGGCGTACACGGCGTCGGCGACCAGACCCGGGGGGAGGAGCAGGTAGCCGAGACAGATCGCCAGCCCGGCCCCCACGAACCACGTCGTGGCTCGGCGGACCGGCGGCCGGAGCCCGGGTGGTGCCGTGCCCTCCCACCCGAGCGTGGCCTCGCGTGTGTCAACCATGCTGCCGGGCCAGGACGCGCGGCCGGCGCCGCTCGGGGCTGGCGGCCGCCACCGCGGGAGCCGGGAAGGGGACGCCCTCCACCACGCCGGGCGGGGTGTGGAAGAGCCACAGGGAGACCACGCGGAGACCCGACCAGTCCCCCCGCCGGACCCGGAGTGACGCGAGATCGCTGCCGTTCTCGCCGGAGCGCACCCGCACCACCTCCATCGGCACGCCGCCCGCTCCGGGCAGGGCGAGCTCGACGAGACCGGTTCTCGGCAGGTGGCCCCGGGGGAAGGAGACCGCCGCTCCCCCGACCGAGAGATCGATCAGCCGGCCCTGGACGCCGTCGATGCTCACCACGGCCTCGACCGGCACGCGGTGCGCGTTCCGGCGTGAGGTCGCGTACGCGCTGGCCTGGATCCGCAGGATCGACATGACGAGGATCCCCCCGGCCAGCACGAGCCAGACCGTCGAGGCGATCGCCCCCGCGGCGGTGGTGTGCCAGAAGACCAGTCCGGTCAGGCCGGCCGCCCCGTAGAGGAGCACGACCCCGACGAGGACCAGCAGCAACCAGACCACCATCGGCGTACGGCCCCGGAGTCGCTCGTCCGCGCCGGCTTTCGGGGTCACCTGGAACCTCAGGTCCCGCCGGGTGACCAGCCACCACAGGCACGACAGGCCGACCGGGACCCGCAGGACGCGGAGCGCGAACGCGGTCGCCCACTGCACGTGCCCGCGGAACAGCCGCTTGACGCCCCAGAGCCGGATCGCGAACATCGCCACGAACACGGAGAGGAAGATCGCCGGGGGGGGCCCGGGGGGGGGGGCGCGCCGGGCCACGGGCGGGGGGGCGGGGCGGGGGGCCACCCGCGGG
>CAXTVE010000019.1:0-10652 GCA_964247485.1 uncultured Propionibacteriaceae bacterium | reverse complement strand
CCCCCGCCGTAGCGCCAACATCCCCACGAACACGGATCGTATCCGCGCCGGGGGCGCCGTCGAGGTGAGGGCGCCGCTGACTAGGACGGCGGCCGGGACGAGGAAGACCAGTACGGTGCCCACTCCTTCGAGCCACCAGACGGTACCGCTCAGATACTCGTAGTAGTTGCGCCAGGAGAGCCACCGCTTGGCTCCCCAGAGTCGCTCGGTGGTCAGCACCTGCATGGCCCCCATGCCCCAGCGGCGGCGCTGCAGCAGGTACTGCTCCGGCGTCGCCGGAGCGAGCCCGACCGCCAGGGTCTGGTGGTGGTACACCGTCTTCCAGCCCGCCCGGATCAGCCGCAGGGTGGTGTGCATGTCCTCCACGATCGTCTCGGTGGCGATCCCACCGACCTCGCGCAGGGCCTCGGCGCGGATCAGCGACGTGGAGCCGCACCAGAACGGGCCGGCCCCGTCGGTGTTGCGACCCGCCAGCATGACGTGGAAGAACACACCCTGCTCCCCGGTCTCGCCGTCGTCGTCGAAGGCTCCCACGTTGTAGTACGTCTGCGGCGCCTGCACCAGCGCGACCCCGGGGTCGTCGAACCAGCCGACGGTGTCGGTCAGGAACGTCGGCATTGGCACGTGGTCGCAGTCGAGCACGGCGATGATGTCGGTCCGCTCCGCACCTTCGGCCTCCTCCCGGGCCATCAGCGCCATCGCGTGATTCATGTTGCCGGCCTTGGCGTGGTCGTGGATCTCGCGCCGGACGTAGCGGGCGCCGTACTCCCGGCACAGCTGCTCGACCCACGGCCGGTCGCCGTCGTCCAGCACCCAGGTCTCGTGCGCCGGCCGCAGGGCGCACGAAGCTGCGATGGTGGGGGCAATGACCTCGGCCGGCTCGTTGTAGGTGGGGATGAAGACGGCCACGCGCTGGCCCGGGCGGACCTCGTCGACGGGCTCTGGTGCCCGGCCGTCGATGTTCCAGAGCGTGACGGTCCGGAAGATCAGCCCGGCCAGCGGGATGCCCTCGAAGACGATGAGGACCCAGGCCGCGATCCGGTCGAAACCATGCTCGGGCATCGTGAACCCGATCCGCCAGGTCAGGTAGGCGACCAGCGCGGTGATCGCGGCGACACCACCGATGTGCGCCAGCCGCCGGGAACGGTTCGACTCGGGACGGGGCCGACCCATCAGGAACGCCCAGGACGCGACGCGGGCGTCGGCGTTGAGCCGGGCACGGCGGGCCTGGACGCCGGCGTAGACCGGATCGAGCACCGTCCGCTCGGTGTCACTGCTCATGGGGAGTCCTAGGTGGGCTACGACCCCGAGAACAGTCGGATGCTAACCCGAAGGACCCGACTTCGCACCCGCACCGCAATTTCGTTGACGTCACGCAACCAGCGACCACCGCCGAACGGTGGTCGACCGCCGGGGCCGCCGGGCCGCGCCGACCCGGCCGTCACCCCGTGTCGAGCACCAGCGTCAGGCCGCGGTCTGGGCTCCGCTGGCCGCCCGGCTCAGGTCAGGCGGCTGAGGATCAGCTCCCGCACCCGGCCGGCGGCGGCCTTCCCGCCCAACTGCTTCATCACCGCCCCGATCAGAGCCCCGGCGGCCTGCACCTTGCCGGCCCGGATCTTGTCCGCGATGTCCGGGTGGGCCGCGATGGCCGCGTCCACCGCCGCCCCCAGGGCGCCCTCGTCGGAGACGACCGCCAGGCCGCGGGCGGCGACCACCTCGGCCGGGGTGCCCTCGCCGGCCAGCACGCCCTCGAACACCTGGCGGGCCAGCTGGTCGTTGACCGTGCCCGCGTCGACCAGGGCGGCGATCTCGGCCACCTGGCCCGGGGTGATCCCGGCCGCGTCCAGCTCGACCCCGGCCTCGTTGGCCCGGCGGGCGACCTCGGTCAGCCACCACTTGCGGGCGGCCTGCGGCGAGGCCCCGGCGGCCACGGTCGCCACGATCAGGTCGACCGCGCCGGCGTTGACCACGTCCCGCAGCTCCAGGTCGGAGAAGCCCCACTCGGCGCTGAGCCGGGTCAGTCGAAGGGCCGGCGCCTCGGGCAGCGTCGCCCGTAGCTGCTCGACCCACTCGCGGGACGGGGCGACCGGCACCAGGTCGGGCTCGGGGAAGTAGCGGTAGTCCTCGGCGGACTCCTTGCTGCGCCCCGGCGTCGTCCTCCCGGTGTCCTCATGCCAGTGCCGGGTCTGCAGCTCGATGGTGCCGCCGCCGCTCAGCACCTCGGCCTGCCGGGTGATCTCGTAGCGCACCGCCCGCTCGACGCTGCGCAGCGAGTTGACGTTCTTGGTCTCGGTCCGGGTGCCCAGCGGTGCGTCCGGATCCGGCCGCAGGGAGACATTGGCGTCGCAGCGCAGCGAGCCCTGCTCCATCCGGACGTCGGAGACGCCGAGCGCCCGCAGCAGGTCGCGCAGCATGGCGACGTACGCCCGGGCCACCTCGGGCGCCTTGGCCCCGGCACCCTCGATCGGCTTGGTGACGATCTCGATCAGCGGCACCCCGGAGCGGTTGTAGTCCAGCAGCGAGTGGTCGGCGCCGTGGATCCGGCCGGTCGCGCCGCCCACGTGCAGCGACTTTCCGGTGTCCTCCTCCATGTGCGCCCGCTCGATGCCGATCCGGTAGGTCTCGCCGTCCAGCACGACCTCGGTCCAGCCGTCGTAGGCGATCGGCTCGTCGTACTGGGAGATCTGGAAGTTCTTCGGCATGTCCGGATAGAAGTAGTTCTTCCGGGCGAAGCGACACCAGTCGGCGATCGAGCAGTTCAGCGCCAGCCCGATCCGGATGGCGGACTCGATCGCCGTGGCGTTGACCACGGGCAGCGAGCCGGGCAGGCCGAGGCACACCGGGCAGACCTGGGTGTTGGGCTCGGCGCCGAACGCGGTCGAGCAGCCGCAGAACATCTTTGACGCGGTGTTCAGCTCGACGTGCACCTCGAGCCCGAGGACCGGGTCGAAGGTGGCCAGCGCGTCGTCGTAGGCCATCACGGCGGTCACGCCGACACCTCCAGGGCGGGAATCTGGTCGATCGTACGGCCCAGCTCGCGTTCGAGCGCGGCGCCGACGCGGTACAGCCGGTCGTCGGCGAGCGGCGGAGCCATCACCTGGAGCCCGACCGGCAGCCCGTCCTCCGGCGCCAGGCCCACCGGGAAGGAGGCACTCGCGTTGCCGGCCAGGCTGGACGGGATGGTGCAGAGGTCGTTGGCGTACATGGCCAGCGGGTCGTCCACCTTCTCCCCGATCCGGAACGCCGTCACCGGCGTGGCCGGCGAGACGAGGACGTCGACCTCGGCGAACGCGGCGGTGAAGTCCCGGGTGATCAGCGTCCGGACCTTCTGGGCCTGTCCGTAATAGGCGTCGTAGTAGCCGCTGGACAGCGCGTACGTGCCGATGATGATCCTCCGCTTCACCTCCGGTCCGAAACCGGCCTCGCGGGTGGCGGCCATCACCGCCTCGGCGCCGGCCCCGCTGCCGTCGGCCACCCGCAGCCCGTAGCGCATCGCGTCGAACCGGGCCAGGTTCGACGAGCACTCGCTGGGCAGGATCAGGTAGTAGGCGGCCAGCGCGTACTGGAAGTGCGGGCAGGAGACCTCGACGATCTCCGCGCCCAGACCGGCCAGCACGTCGACCGCCTCCCGGAAGCGCTGCTCGACCCCGGGGGCATAGCCCTCACCCCCCAGCTCGCTGACCACGCCGATCCGCATCCCCGCCACGTCGCCGCTGCGGGCGGCCGCCAGGACGTCGGGCACCGGGGCGTCGATCGAGGTGGAGTCGCGGGGGTCGTGACCGGCGATCACCGCGTGCAGCAATGCGGTGTCCAGGACGGTGCGCGCGCAGGGGCCGGCCTGGTCGAGGCTGGAGGCGAGGGCGACCAGGCCGTAGCGGGAGGACGCGCCGTAGGTGGGCTTGACCCCCACGGTCCCGGTGACGGCGGCGGGCTGACGGATGGAGCCGCCGGTGTCGGTGCCGATGGCCAGCGGGGCCTCGTACGCGGCCAGGGCCGCCGCCGATCCGCCGCCGGACCCGCCGGGGATGCGCTCCAGGTCCCACGGGTTGCGGGTCGGGCCGAAGGCGGAGTTCTCGGTCGAGCTGCCCATCGCGAACTCGTCCATGTTGGTCTTGCCCAGGATCACGATGTCGGCATCCAGCAGCCGCTCGGTGATCGTGGCGGAGTAGGGCGGCACCCAGTGCTCGAGGATCTTGGACCCGCAGGTGGTCGGCGCACCGGCGTAGGTCAGCACGTCCTTGAGAGCGAGCGGCACCCCGGCCAACGGGCCGAGCCGTTCACCGGCCGCGACCTTGGCGTCCACCGCGTCGGCGCCGGCCAGCGCGCGCCGTGTCGACGTGCAGGAACGCGTGCACCCGCTCGTCGACCGCCGCGATCCGGTCCAGGTGGGCCTGCGTGACCTCGCGCGCGCTCACCTCGCGGGCGGCGATCAGTGACCCCAGGTCGGCGGCCGTCCGGGAGATGATCGCCGAGCTGGGCGACGGGCTCATGCCTCCTCCCCGAGGATCTGCGGCACCCGCAGGCGGCCCGGGGCGGCGGCGGGCGCGCCGGCCTGGCCGGGGGCCCGCGGCTGCGACGGCCGCACCTCGTCCGGCCGGAACACGTTGGTCAACGGCAGCGCATGTGAGGTCGGCGGGATGTCGTCGGCCGCCACGTCGGACACGTGGGCCACCGACTCCAGGATCACGTCCAGCTGCGGGGCCAGGTGGGCCAGCTCGTCCGCGGTCAGCTCGATCCGGGCCAGCCGGGCCAGATCGGCCACGTCCTCAGGTGTCAACGGCACGGTGCACGATCTTAGTGCCGCCTCAGACCAGGCAGAATTCGATTCCCTGTCTCCGGGTGAGGTCCAGACCGGGGCGTCGGCGTCAGTCCAAGGTCCGGAGCACGAATCCGGTCTTGAGCTTCGGGGTGAAGAAGGTCGACTTGGGCGGCATCAGCAGGCCCTCCCGGGCCGTCCGCTCGATCTCGGCCACGCTCACCGGCCGGATCAGCACCGCAGCGGCGGCGCGCCCGGCGTCGACCTCGGCGAGCGCCTCGGCCAGCCCGTGCTGGTAGCTGACGGTGAGGGCCACGTCGGCGAGCGCCGTCTCCAGCCAGGCCCCGTCCAGGGCGCGGACACCGTCGAACCGCCCGGACTGCGGGTCGAGTCGCCAGGCCCCGTCCGCGGTGACCAGGACCAGGAAGCCCTCCGCCGTCATGGCCGCCAGGGTGTCGGCGGTGGGCCGCCCGACGTCGGTCAGGGTGAACGAGCGGGCGAGGGCGGCGGCCAGCTCGGCCGGCGGGATGTCGGCGTAGAGCCGGTGGATGGCGTCCACGCTGAGCTGCTCGGCCACCAGCTCGTTGACGAACGCCAGGGTCTGCTCGGCCTGGGTCGCCCGGTCCCCCGTCGTGGCACGGACCTCGTCGCGGTAGGTGCGGCTGATGCTGTAGCGGTGGTGGCCGTCGGCGATGAGCACGTCGTCGGCCGCCAGCACCTGCTGGATGGCGGCGATCCGGTCGGGATCGGTGACCCGCTCCACCACGTGCTCCACGCCGGCCTCGCTGACCCGGCCCACCTGCTCCCCCGGGTCGGCCAGCAGCGCCGTCAGCCCGGACGCCAGGGATAGGCCCCACACCGGGGAGAGGTTCGCCCGGGTGGCACGGGTCAGGTCGAGGCGGTCGGTCGAGGCCTTCGGGGTGGTCCGCTCGTGCGGGAGCACCCCGCCGGCCCCCTCGTCGACGATCTCCAGGCCGCCGAGCACGCCGGCGATGTCGCGGTCGGTGCCGCTCGCGTCGGTGAACCGCATCCGGTAGATGGTGAACGAGGGCTGCTCGTCGTTGACCACGACCCCGTCCCGGCGCCACTCCGCGAGCCGGTCGGCGGCCACGGCATAGCGGTCGTCCCCGCCGCGGGGCACATCGACCCAGGTGATGTTGTGCGCCGACCCGGCCTGCAGCGCGTCGGTGTCGCCGTCGGACAGCACGTCGTAGGGCGGGGCGAGGAGCGGGTCGAGGTCGCCGGCGGCGTAGCGCAGGGCCTGGAACGGCACGAATGTCGGCACAGGACCCAAGGTTCTCATGCCCCGGCCATGCCCCGACACGGGCCCGACACGCGAAAGTAACCGGTTTGAGGGATGATGGCCCTGTGTTCCTGATGCGGGTCACCCTGCCCGACCGCCCGGGCTCGCTCGGCGCGGTCGCCACCGCGATGGGCGAGGTGGGGGCCGACATCAACGCGGTGGAGATCGTGGAGAAGAGCGGCGACGACGTCGTCATCGACGACTTCATCGTCGACCTGCCACCGAACCAGCTGCCCGAGACGATCGTGACGGCCTGCCAGAGCCTGCCCGGCGTACGCGTGGAGTGGATCTCGCGCTACCCCGAAGGGGGCGGGCTGCAGTCCGACCTCGAGGCGCTGGAGCGGATGACCGCCGACCCGGAGCACGCCGCGGAGACCCTGGCGTCGCTGTGCCCGGTCGTCTTCCGTTCGCAGTTCGCCATGCTGATCGAGGTGGTCGGCGGGACGGCCCGGGCGACCTTCTCCACCACGCTCGCGCCCGACCTGACGGCCGAGACCATCGAGAACCTCTCGCCGTTCCACCACACGCACCGCATCGTGCTGCGGGAGGGCTGGCTGCCAGGCTGGGGTGAGACCACGGTCGTGGTGTGTGCGCTGACCCAGGACCGCGCGATCGCCATCGGCCGGCTCGGCGGCCCAGCGTTCCTGGACTCCGAGATCGCCCGCCTGCACCACCTGGCCGCACTGGTCAAGTAGGCCGGTGACCGGCTGGCCGGAGCTGATGGCTCTGCTCACCTCGGTCGGCTTCGGGGTGCTGTCGGCCATCGTGCCGCTGGCCAACGCCGAGGCGTACGTGATCGGCTCGCAGGTGTCGGCGGTGGCGGGTGTGGTGCCGGTCGCGCTCGGGGTCGGCGTCGGGCAGACCATCGGCAAGCTGGTGCTGTTCCTCAGCGTGCGGCAGGGCCGGGAGCTGCCCTTCGTCCGGCATCGCCGGGCGGAGGCCCGCCGGCAGTCCACCGAGCACGGCCCGGCCCGGATGCGGTTCCGGGCGGGTGTCGCCCGGCTGCTGGCGCTGGTCGGACGCAAGCGCTGGGGCCTGCCCATCGTGCTGCTCGCCGCGGTCGTGGGCCTGCCCCCGCTCTACGCCGTGGCCCTGCTCGCCGGCGCCACCACCATGCGGACCGGCTGGTTCACCCTGATGGTCCTCGTCGGCCGGATCACCCGCTTCGTACTGCTGGCCCTCGGGGTGGGCGGCCTGTCCGGACTGGTGCTCTGACACCCACGCCTGACTACCATGGCCCGGTGCCGCGGATCTTCTCCAACCTCAACCTCAACGGTCCCACGCCGCCGCGGGTGCAGCCGGTGCTGGGTGAGTGGGGCCCGCAGCAGGTGCCGACCACGAAGTCGAAGCGCCGGATGCGGATCTGGGTGGGCCTGGCGCTGCTGGGCGCGATGATCGCGATCTTCCTGCTCGGCTGGTATGTCTACTACGCCATGACCGGCAACCTCGGCTTCGGCCTCGGCGGCGACGAGCAGCTGCTGCGCTGAGCCGGGCTCAGAACGGGTTCCGGCTGGTCTTCAGCTCGGCGAAGGCGGACACCCCGGCCAGCAGGCGTACGCCGCGGAACAGGTCCAGCGCCTCCTCGCCCTTGGGCACCGGCACCACGACCGGACCGAAGAACCCGCGGCCCTCGAGGGCCAGCACCGGGCTGCCGGCGTCGTCGCCGACCAGCTGCTGGGACCGGTCGTGGCTGCTGCGGACCGACGCGTCCCGGGCCGGGTCGTCGACCGCCTCGGCCACCGAGTCGGGGAGCCCCACCTCCGCTACGCAGGCCGCGACGACGTCATCGGAGAGGAAGACGTCCTGGTCGTGCGCCCGGGTGCCGAGGGCGGTGTAGAGGGCGGCGACGGCGGAGCTGCCGCCGGTCTCGCCGGCCGCGTCCAGGGCGCGGAGCACGCGCACCCCCTGCCGCATCACCGCGGCGTACTGCTCGGGGATCTCCCGGCCCTCGTTCAGAACGGAGAGACTCATCAACCGCCAGGTCACCTCGGCCTCCCCCGCCTCCTCGACGGCCGTCAGCCAGCGAGAGGTGCGCCAGGTGAAAGGGCAGCCGGGATCGAAGAAGAAGTCCACCGGGGTCGCGGTCATGGTCGCCACGATACGGTCCGGGTCCTCACTCGACCGGGGTGACCAGGGCCGCCGCCGCATCGGCGCCCTGCTCGAGCAGCACGGTGAACGCCTCGGCGCCGGTGAGGATCGGCACCTTGAGCTCGACGGCGCGTTCGTACTTCGAGCCCGGGGACTCCCCCACCACCACGAAGGACGTCTTCTTCGACACCGAGCTCGCGACCTTGCCGCCGCGGCTGGTGATCGCCTCGGCCGCCGTGTCGCGGGTGAAGCCCTCCAGCGAGCCGGTGACCACGACCGCGAGACCGGCCAGGGTCTGCTCCCGCCTCACCTTCGGCTGGTCGCGCATCGGGCAGCCCGCCGCTCGCCACTTGTCGACGATCGCCCGGTGCCAGTCGACGCTGAACCATTCCGCGATGGCCGCGGCCATCGTCGGGCCGACCCCGTCGACGGCCGCGAGCTCCTCGGCCGAGGCGTCCGCGATCCGCTGGATGTCGCCGAAGGCGCCGGCCAGGTCCGGCGCGGTCGACGGCCCGACGTGCCGGATCGACAGCGCGACCAGGAACTTGGCCAGCGGCCGGTTCTTGGCCTCGGCGAGGTTGGCCAGCAGCTTCGCGCCGTTCGCCGAGAGCGCGCCCGACTTGGTGGTGAAGAATGCGGCCGTCACCAGCTTGTCCTCGGTGAGGGTGAACAGATCGCCCTCGTCGGCCAGCAGCCCGGCCTCGAGCAGCGCCTGGCCGGACTGGTAGCCCAGGTTCTCGATGTCCAGCGCGTTCCGGCCGGCCACGTGGAACAGCCGCTCCCGCAGCTGGGCCGGGCAGGACCGGGTGTTCGGGCAGCGCAGGTCGGCGTCGCCTTCCCTCTCGAACGCGAGCGCAGTCCCGCAGGCCGGGCAGTGGGTGGGCATCACGAACTCTCGCTCGCTGCCGTCACGCAGGTCGACCACCGGCCCGACGATCTCGGGGATCACGTCGCCGGCCTTGCGCAGCACCACCGTGTCGCCGATCAGCACACCCTTGCGCTTGACCTCGCTCCCGTTGTGCAGCGTGGCCATCCCGACCGTCGACCCCGACACCTGCACCGGCTCCATCACCCCGAAGGGGGTGACCCGGCCCGTCCGGCCGACGTTCACGCTGATGTCCAGCAGCTTGGTGGTCACCTCCTCCGGCGGGTACTTGAACGCGATCGCCCACCGCGGTGCCCGGGCGGTGGACCCGAGCTGGTCCTGCACCGTCCGCTCGTCGAGCTTGACCACCACACCGTCGATCTCGTGCTCGCTGGCGTGCCGGTGCTCGCCGAAGTACGTGACGTAGGACCAGACGTCGTCCAGGGTGGGGGCCACCTTGCGGTGCGGGCTGACCGGCAGGCCCCAGCGCTCCAGCGCGTCGTAGGCCTCCGACAGCCGGGCCGCGGCGAACCCCTCGAGGGCGCCGAGCCCGTGGCTGACGAAGCCGAGGTTGCGCGACGCGGTGATCCGGGGGTCCTTCTGCCGCAACGACCCGGCGGCGGCGTTGCGCGGGTTGGCGAACGGTGCCCTGCCGTCGGCCACCAGCGCCTCGTTCAGCGCGGTGAACTCGGCCACCGCGAAGTAGACCTCGCCGCGCACCTCGAGCAGGGTCGGCACGTCGTCGGTGCGCAGCCGCTCCGGGATGGTCGCGATCGTGCGCACGTTGGCGGTGACGTCCTCACCGACCCGGCCGTCGCCCCGGGTGGCGGCGCGGACCAGCCGACCCTCCTCGTAGACCAGGTCCAGGGCCAGGCCGTCCACCTTGAGCTCGCAGAGGTAGCCGGACTGCTCGACCCGCCGCTCCCCCAGCTCGCGCACCGCCCGGCCGGCCCAGCGCTCGAGCTCCTCGCGGCTGAACACGTTGTCCAGGCTCAGCAGGCGCTGCAGGTGCTCGACCGGCGCGAACGTCGCCGAGACCGCCCCGCCGACCTGCTGGGTCGGTGAGTCCGGCGTCCGCAGCTGTGGATAGGCGTCCTCGAGGGCGTTCAGCTCCCGCATCCCCGCGTCGAACTCGCCGTCGGAGATGGTCGGGGCGTCCAGCACGTGGTAGCGCCAGCGGGCCTCGTCCAGGGTCTCGCTGAGCTCGGCGTGCCGCCGAGCGGCCTCGGCCTCGGCCGGGTCCCGCTCGATCACGACCTCGTCGATGTCCACCACGCCAGCACACTAGCTGCCGCCTCAGACAGGTCTGGCGGTGACGATCACGTTGTCGCGGTAGCCGGTCGAACGGGAGTAGGGGCCACCGCAGGTGATCACCACCAGCGTCTCCTCGCCCTCGCGGGCGAAGATCTGCTCCAGCGGCACCCGGGCCTTGCGGATGACCTGCACGTCGGTGGCGATGTACCGCCGCGGCGTACCGTCCTGCGCGGTCACGGTGACCTCGGCGCCCTCGTCGATGCCACGCAACGCGGCGAGCGGACCGAGGCCCTCGGCCTTGGTGTCGACGTGACCGGCGAGCACGGTGGTGCCGGCCTCGTCGGCCGGGCGGGCGCTGGCCGCGGCCGACACCCGGGTCGGCAACT
>CAXTVE010000018.1:11278-17094 GCA_964247485.1 uncultured Propionibacteriaceae bacterium | reverse complement strand
GGCCCCGCCCCCCCCCCCCGCGGGCGGCGGGGGGGTCGGGTACCCCCCGCTCGGCCCCGACGGCCGCCCCCTAACGGGCTTCGTGGGCGGCGC
Organism: uncultured Propionibacteriaceae bacterium; assembly: GCA_964247485.1. Classification (GTDB taxonomy): domain Bacteria; phylum Actinomycetota; class Actinomycetes; order Propionibacteriales; family Propionibacteriaceae; genus Microlunatus. The sequence goes on along the minus strand of CAXTVE010000018.1, from coordinate 17,001 downwards.
CCGGGCCCCCCGCCGGCGCGGCACCGGGACCCGGCTGGCCGCCGCCCTGATCACGCACACCCCGCAGGCCGTCCAGCTGCTCGCCCCCACCGATGCGGTCGCCGCCCGGGCCCTGGCCGCCCGGCTCGGCCTGGTCCCCGGCCGCACGCTGCTGCTGATGCGCCGCGACCTGGACGGCCTGGCCACGCCGCGCGTACCCGACTCGGTCACCATCCGCACCTTCCGGCGCGGGCAGGACGAGGCGGAGTGGCTGGCGGTCAATGCCGCCGCCTTCGCGACCCACCCGGAGCAGGGCGCGGTGAGCGCCGGCGACCTGGCGGCCAGGATGGCCGAGCCCTGGTTCGACCCGGCCGGGTTCTTCGTCGCCGAGCGGGCCGGCCGCCTGGTCGGATTCCACTGGACGAAGCAGCAGGACGACCGGCGGGGCGAGGTCTACGTGCTCGGCGTCGCGCCCGAAGGCCACCGGCAGGGCATCGGGCAGGCCCTGCTGCTAACTGGTCTGCAGTACCTGCGCGACCGCGGCCTCACCTCGGCCGAGCTCTACGTCGAGGCGTCCTCGGCCCCGGCCGTCGGCCTCTATTCGAGCTATGGATTCACGCCCGTCGCGCGTGATGTGATGTACGCGACTCGCCCGACCCGAGCACCGCAGGAGAGCTGATGGAAGCAGTGGACACCTCGGCCCCGGTCGAGGAGCTCGCCGCGGAGGAGCTCGCCGGCGAGGTGCTGACCGCGGACGGGCCGGACGCGGCGGACCTGCCGACGCCCGAACCGCTGCCGCCGGACCGGTTCCTGGACCGCGAGCTGTCCTGGCTGGCCTTCAACAACCGGGTGCTCGACCTGGCCAAGGACAAGCTGCGGGTGCCGCTGCTGGAGCGGGCCAAGTTCCTGGCGATCTTCGCCTCCAACCTGGACGAGTTCTATATGGTCCGGGTCGCGGGACTGAAGCGGCGGATCGCGGCCGGCGTGGCCGTGCCGACGGTGAGCGGGATGCTGCCCCGCGACGTGCACAGCGCCATCCTCGACGGCACCCGGGAGATGGTGGCCGAGCAGGCCCGGGTCTTCGCCGACGAGGTGCGGCCGGAGCTGGCGGCCCAGGGCATCGAGATCCTGCGCTGGGACCAGCTGACCCAGAGCGAGAAGGACCGGATGAAGGTCCTGTTCGACGAGCGGATCTTCCCGGTCCTGACGCCGCTCGCGGTCGACCCGTCACACCCGTTCCCCTACATCTCCGGGCTGTCGATCAACCTCATCGTGCGGGTCCGCAACCCCAAGAGCGGCGTTCGCCAGTTTGCCCGGGTCAAGGTGCCGACGGTGCTGCAGCGGTTCCTCCCGCTGGCCGAGGGCCGCTTCGTCCCACTCGAGGACGTGATCGCCAGCCACCTCGACAAGCTGTTCAGCGGCATGCAGATCATGGGGCACCACATCTTCCGGGTGACCCGCAACGAGGACGTGGAGGTCGAGGAGGACGACGCCGAGAACCTGCTGCTCGCCCTGGAGAAGGAGCTGCTGCGGCGCCGGGTGGACCGGCCCCCGGTCCGGCTGGAGGTCGAGGACGACATGGACCCCAAGATGCTGGACCTGCTGCTCAAGGAGCTCGGCATCACCGAGCGCGAGGTCTTCCACGTGCCGGGGCCGCTGGACCTGCGCGGCCTGTTCTCCCTGGCCGAGACCGACCGGGCCGAGCTGAAGTACCCGGCGTTCCTGCCGTCGACCCACCCCCACCTGGCCGAGGTGGAGACGGCGTCGCCCGCCGACATGTTCGCGGCCCTGAAGCAGCGCGACGTGCTGCTGCACCATCCGTACGACTCCTTCGCCACCAGCGTGCAGCGCTTCATCGAGCAGGCGGCCGAGGACCCGAAGGTGCTGGCGATCAAGCAGACCCTCTACCGGACCTCCGGTGACTCCCCGATCATCGACGCCCTGGTCGAGGCGGCCGAGGCGGGCAAGCAGGTGCTGGCCCTGGTGGAGATCAAGGCCCGCTTTGACGAGCAGGCCAACATCGCCTGGGCCAAGCGGCTGGAGCACCACGGCTGCCACGTGGTCTACGGTCTGCTCGGCTACAAGACACACTGCAAGCTGTCCCTGGTCGTCCGCGACGAGCCCGAGGCGCTGCGCCGCTACGTGCACATCGGCACCGGCAACTACAACCCGAAGACCGCCCGGATCTATGAGGACATGGGTCTGCTGACCGCGAACCCGGTGATCACCGAGGACGTCGGGCGGCTGTTCAACCACCTGTCCGGGATGAGCCAGGAGACCGACTACCGGCGGCTGCTGGTCGCGCCGGACGAGAAGCGCGACGACGGGCTGCCGGCCCGGCACGGGATCCGGGCCGGGCTGCTGGCCCGGATCAACACCGAGACCGCCAACGCCGAGGCCGGCCGGCCGTCGGGCATCCGGATCAAGGTCAACTCCCTCGTCGACGAGGCCATCACCGACGCGCTCTACCGGGCCTCACAGGCCGGGGTGAAGGTCGACCTGTGGGTGCGGGGCATCTGCACCATGCGGCCGGGCGCCCCGGGGCTGAGTGAGAACATCCGGGTGCGCAGCATCCTGGGCCGGTTCCTGGAGCACAGCCGGCTGTTCTGGTTCGCCAACGGCGGGTCGCCGGCCGTCGGTATCGGGTCCGCGGACCTGATGCACCGCAACCTCGACCGCCGGATCGAGGTGCTCGCCTCGATCACCCACGCGGCTCACATCGCCGAGATCTCCGAGCTGTTCGACATCGCCTTCGACCGGGGCACGGCGTCCTGGAAGCTGCAGCCCGACGGGAGCTGGGTCGCCTTCACCACCGACGAGGGCGGCCGACCCCTGCTGGACATGCAGGAGCACCTGATCGACGCCACGAGGCGCCGCCGGTCTGGGGCGAAGTAGACCACCCCGTGGCCGTCTCCGCACCGGGCCGCCGCACCGCGACGGTGGGCTCGACCAAGCCCGGCCTCGCCGGGGGCGCCGTCGTCACCCGACCGCACCCCCAGCGGGGCACCGAGGTGCTGCTGATCCACCGCAAGCGCTACGCCGACTGGACCCTGCCCAAGGGCAAGCTCGAGCGCGGGGAGTCGCTGCCCGCCTGCGCGGTGCGCGAGGTCGAGGAGGAGACCGGGGTGACCATCCGGCTGACCGCGCCGCTGGACACCACCCGCTACGAGACCGGGGCGGGACCGAAGAAGGTGGACTGGTGGGGGGGCGTACCGTTGCACGCCGTCCGTCGGGCCCCGGACGCCGAGGTGGACGTCGTCTCGTGGCTGCCGGTCCGGGCGGCGCTGGCCCGCCTGACGTACGCGCCGGACCACTTCCTGGTGGCCCAGCACCTGGAGCAGCCACCGACCACGCCACTGATCCTGGTCCGGCACGCCAAGGCGATGGACCGCAAGGACTGGTCCCGCAAGGACGCCGCGCGGCCCATCAACTCGCGGGGCCGGCGGCAGGCCCGGCTGCTGGTGCCGATGCTGGCCGCGTACGGGGTCACCCGGCTGATCAGCTCCACGTCGACCCGGTGCTTCACCACGCTGCTGCCCTACGCGCATCACCACGAGCTGCCCATCGAGACCTACGGCCAGCTGTCGGAGGAGGAGGGCAGCGACAACCCGAAGGCCGTCGCCAAGCTGCTCACCAAGATCCGCTCGCTCACCCTGGAGAACGGGACCCCGACGGCCATCTGCGTGCACCGGCCCGTGCTGCCCCACATCCTCGAGGCCCTGGAGATGGCCCCCGCCACCCTGGTCACCGGCGAGTTCCTGGTCGCTCACCTGACCGCCGAGGCCGGCGTGCACGCCCTGGAGCGCCAGCGCCCGCAGGCCTGACGCCTCCGACTAATCTTCCTGGGTGGCGACGGACCCGAAGCTGCGCAGGGAGCTGCTCAAGTCGGCGCGGCTGTGGGCGCTCTCGGCGATCTGTGCCGTCGTCGGGGCGGTCACCATCTCCATCACGGGCTCGATCGGCTCGGGCGTGCTCGCCTTCCTCGGTGCGCTCGTCGTCCTCGGCCCGATCCTGTGGCTCTACGAGAGGCGGCACCGCTGACCGGCGCCGTGGTGCTGTGTCCTGGCCCGGCCACGGGGTAAGGCATCAGCGAGCAGCGTGCTCCTGCGGTCGGATCGACCAACACCTCGAACTGGTCCCTTCGCCGGAGGTGCTGGGCTAATCTGCCGGATCGAAGCGTGAACACGAGGACCGGGGGCTCCGAACAACTCTTGACGACGAATCTCCCCCGGAAAGCACCGATGACAACGACCGAGCAGGCCCCCGCCGGCAGCGGGACACGATCGAGGACGAGCGGTCACCCTCCGGGGGGCGGCCGCTGGGCCCGCACCCTGCCCTTCCTCGGACCGGCGTTCGTCGCCGCGGTCGCGTACGTCGACCCGGGCAACTTCGCCACGAACTTCTCCGGCGGCGCCAGCTTCGGCTACCGGCTGCTCTGGGTGATCGTGGCCGCCAACCTGATGGCGATGCTGATCCAGTCCCTGACCGCCAAGCTGGGGGTGGCCACCGGCCAGGACCTGGCGACGCTGTGCCGGGAGAACTTCCCCCGGCCGGTCGTGCTCGGTCTGTGGGTGCAGGCCGAGGCGGTGGCGATCGCCACCGACATCGCCGAGATCGTGGGTGGCGCGGTGGCCCTCAACCTGCTGTTCGGAGTGCCGCTGCCGATCGGCGGGGCGATCACCTCGGTGGTCGCGTTCGCGCTGCTGCTCGCGCAGGGCCGAGGTCACCGGCCGTTCGAGCTGGTGATCGGCGGCCTGTTGCTGGTCATCGCCGGCGGGTTCGCCTACACGCTGTTCGTGGCCGGGGTGAGTCCGGCGGGGATGGCGGGCGGGCTCGTGCCGGGCTTCGTGGGCACCGAGAGCGTGCTGCTGGCGACCGGCATCCTGGGGGCCACCGTGATGCCGCACGTGATCTACGTGCACTCCGCGCTCACGCCGAAGCGGTACTCCCTGGCGGCCGGTTCCCCGGCCGCCGCCGACCTGCCGACCCGCCGGCGGATCCTGCGGACCCAGCGGCTCGACGTGCTGGTGGCGATGGGCGCCGCAGGCCTGGTCAACGCCGCCATGCTGACCATCGCCGCCCAGCTGTTCTCCGACTCCAGCGTCACCGCCGACGGCGTCGCTGAGTGGCACGCGGGAGTCGCGTTCCTGGGCGGCTGCGGGGCCGCCGTCGCGTTCGGCCTGGCCCTGCTGGCCTCAGGCCTGGCCGCCTCCGCGGTCGGCACCTACGCCGGGCAGGTGGTGATGGCCGGCTTCCTCCGCCGCCGCATCCCGGTGTTCGTCCGGCGGCTGGTCACCGCGGTCCCGGCGATCGCCCTGCTGGCGTTCGGCGCCGACCCCACCCGCGCCCTGGTCTGGTCCCAGGTCGTGCTGTGCTTCGGCATCCCGTTCGCGCTGCTGCCCCTGGTCTGGTTCACCTCCCGCCGGGCGCTGATGGGCGAGTGGGTCAACCGGCGGGCCACCACCGTGACGGCGTCGGCCGTGGCCGTTCTGATCATCGGCCTGAACGTCTACCTGCTGACCACGTTGCTGCTCGGCTAGCCGGGACCCGCCGGGATTTCCTGGCTCCTTCTCCGAACCGTCACCTGGATCCACCCTGGTGTTCATCCTTGCGGGTTGAGATGAGTCGTCCTCCGCACCGGGCGGGGGACACCTCGATGGGGGTTTGCATGAAACTTCGTTCTCTCCGGCCACGCACCCGTGCGGTCGTGGGGGGGGGGGGGGGGGGCGGGGGCGGGGTGCGGC
>CAXTVE010000018.1:0-11268 GCA_964247485.1 uncultured Propionibacteriaceae bacterium | reverse complement strand
TGGTTGCCTTCCACGGTGGGCGCGCGGCCCCCGGCGGGGGGGGGGGCCGCCCCCCCGGCGCCGCCTGCGTCCTCGCGTTCACCGCCGGCGTCGCCGTGGCGGCCAACGGCCGAGACCTCAGCCTGCACGGCGGGGCGACCCAGAACAAGGGCGATCAAACACCGAAGGTCCGCCGCGCGATCGACGGCGGCCGCGCCCAGAACGTGATCCTGATCATCGGCGACGGCATGGGCGACTCGGAGATCACCTCGGCACGCAACTACGTGCGCGGGGCCGCCGGCCGCTGGCCGGGCATCGACGCGCTGCCCCTCACTGGGCAGTACACGACCTACTCGCTGACCAAGGACGGCCTCCCCGACTACGATCCCGACTCGGCCTCCACCGGCACCGCGTGGGCCACCGGGACCAAGACCTACGACAATGCCGTGTCGGTGGACATTCGCGGCCGGCGCCAGGCGACCCTGCTCGAGCTGGCCAAGGCCAAGGGCCTGAAGACCGGTGACGTCACCACGTCGGAGATCCAGGATGCGACGCCGGCTGTGCAGGTGGCCCACATCTCCCAGCGATCCTGCTACGGCCCCGAACAGACCACCACCACCTGCCCGGAGGCCGCGCTGGAGAACGGTGGGCCGGGCTCGATCACCGAGCAGCTGCTCAAGACCAAGCCGGACGTGACCCTGGGCGGCGGCGCGGCAACCTTCGAGCAGGTGGCCAAGGCCGGCCGGTTCGAGGGCCTGACCCTGCGCCAGCAGGCGCAGGTCCGTCGCTACCAGGTCGTCAGCGACAAGGCGGGCCTCGACAACATCACCCGTGCGGACCAGCGGCGGCCCCTGCTGGGCCTGTTCGCCACCGGCAACCTGGCCACCCGCTGGAGTGGCCCGGCCGCCACCGCGACCGGTGGTTCACTCCCTCCGGCGCGGTGCGTGCCCAACGCGGCGCGTCCGGCCGCCCAGCCCTCGCTGGCGGACATGACCAACAAGGCCATCGACCTGCTCGAGAACGACAAGGGCTTCTTCCTCCAGGTCGAGTCCGCCAGCATCGACAAGCGCGACCACGCGGCCGACGCCTGCGGTCAGATCGGCGAGACCATCGAGCTGGACGAGGCGGTCCAGGCTGCGCTCACGTTCGCGAAACAGGACGGCAACACCTCGGTGTTCGTCACCGCGGACCACGCCCACACCAGCCAGATCGTCGAGGCCGGCAGTGTCACGCCCGGGCTCACGGTCAACCTGCTGACCAACGAGGGCGTCCCGATGACGATCGCGTACGGCACGGCGCCGGCCACCGGGTCACAGCAGCACACCGGCACCCAGCTCCGAGTTGCCGGCTACGGGCCGAAGGCCGCTAACATCGTGGGCCTGACCGACCAGACCGACCTGCACTTCACCATCGCCTCGGCGCTGAATCTGAAGACCGCACCCAAGCCCGGAGAGTAACCGATCGACGCCGCTGCCGACCGTCCTGCTGAGCCCGCCGGCTCAGCGGGACGATCGGTTCCGGGCCGGCCGGTCCGGGTGTTGGCCATCTCCGACAGCGACTCCTACCTGAAGTGGAGTGTCGCCACCCTGCGCGCGCTGCCCGCGGACTGGCAGACCACCCAGGTGGTGGTCCGCAACCCGGTCGTCCCCTCGGCTGCTCAGGCGCAGGCCGCGACCGGCCTCCCGGTCGAGGTGCTCACCTACCCCGCCCTGGTCAACATGCTGGAGCGCGAACAGCCCGACGTCGTGCTGCTCGCCGCCACCGGCCCGGCGATCGCCGGGCTGACCCCGGCGCCGGTGCTGCGGACCCCGGAGCGCCCGGTGCTGGTCACCGGTCTGCCCGGGATCAGCGTGCCGGCCAAGTCCCGGGGCATCTCCTACCGGGCCGGCTGCGACCTGTTCGTGCTGCACAGCCATCGCGAGGTCGCGGAGTACACCGCGCTGGCCGCGGAGATGGGCATCCCGCACACCTTCGGCCTGGCCACCCTGCCCTTCCTGCCATCCGTCCGCGAGACCGTTCCGACCGCGGACCCGGACGGCCCGCTGGTGTTCGCCGCCCAGGCCAAGGTGCCCGTCCACCGCGAGGAGCGCGACCTGATCCTGCTGGCCCTGGCGCAGACCGGGTCGGGTGTGGTCAAGCTGCGGGCCCGCGGGACCGAGGGGCAGACCCACCACGAGCCCTGGCCCTACCCGCAGCTGTACGCCGGCCTGGTCCAGGCCGGCCGGGTGCCGGCCGACGCCCTGCACTTCGCCACCGGGTCGATGAGCGAGGCCCTGGACGGCGCCCGTGGGCTGGTCACGGTGTCCTCCACGGCGGCCCTCGAGGCCATGGCGCTGGGACTGCCGGTGCTCACCCTGAGCGACTTCGGGGTCAGCGAGCGGATGATCAACGTTGTGTTCGCCGACTCGGGCTGCCTCGGCACCCTCGATGACCTGGCCGCCGGCCGGCTGGCCACCGCCGACCCGGCCTGGATCTCGGCCAACTACTTCCACCCGGCCACGGACAACACCTGGCTGGCCCAGCTCGACGATCAGCTGGCCGCGCGGGCGGCGGGCACCCTGCCGGAGCTCCCGCCGGTCAGCGGCTCGCGGTTCATGCAAGCACGTCGGCGGTGGCGGCTGACGGCGCCGCCGGCGGTGTGGCGCCGGCTGCAGCCCGTGCAGCGCGCGCTTCGAGCACGAGGTCGCAGAGCTCCCGCACCGCTCCCGACCCACCTGGCCGGGTCAGCACCAGTCGGGCCGCCCGCCGGACCTCTGGACGGGCATCAGCTGTCGCCACCGGCCAGCCCACCAGATCCATCGGGCCCAGGTCGTTGACGTCGTTGCCGAGGAAGGCGGCCCGGGCGGGCGCCACACCCTGGCGCTGCAGCCAGGCGCGCACCACCTCGGCCTTGGTCTCGACGCCGTGCAGCACCTCGACCTCGAGCTTGGCCGCGCGGGCCCGGACCACCCGGTTGGTCTCCTTGGACACGATCAGCACCGGTACGCCGGCCCGGCGCAGCTGCTCCACGCCCATCCCGTCGGACCGGCTGACCCGCACCGACTCGTGGCCGTCCTCGTTGACGATCGCCGTGTCGTCGGTGTGCACCCCGTCGAAGTCGGTGATCACCACGTCGACATCGAGCTCGACCCGCGGATCGAGGGCCTCGGCCAGCGCACCGGCCAGCACCAGGTCGTGGCCGTGGTCGATCTCCACCGCGCTCAGCTCGGCGACCGGGAGGACCTGGGTCCGGCCGAAGAAGCGGTGCCGGGCGGCCCGGAAGCCCGCGACCGACATCACGTAGAAGGCCCCGGTCTCGCGGAAGTGCGGCTCCCGGTCCTGGCGCCGCGGCCGGTAGGCGGCGTCGTGGTTGATGCCCCGGGCCTGACCGTCGGGGCCGACGCCCCAGAGGAACTCATAGGTCGGCACGGCCGCGAAGACCGCGTCAGCCTCGCCGTCGCGCACCCGCCGGACCGCCTCGTCGAGATCGGCCGGGTCGAGGAACGGGCTGGTGCACTGGACGAACACGACGACCTCGGGTTCGCTCCCCGCTCGGCCGGCAATCACGTCCAGGGCGTGCAGCAGGGCCGACTCCGAGCTGGCGGTGTCCCCGGACAGCTCGGCCGGCCGGTCGACCACCTCGGCCCCCGCATCCTGGGCCGCAGCCGCGATGGCGGCGTCGTCGGTGCTGACGTAGACCGCGTCGATGGCCGCGGCCGCCCGGCACGCGTCCACCGCCCGCTGGACCAGGCTGCGGCCCGCCACCCGCCGCAGGTTCTTGCCCGGAACGCCCTTGGAGCCCCCGCGGGCGGGGACGACGGCGACCACTCGGGGCGTAGGCACGGCCGCCGACACTAGCAGGCGGCCGCGGCCAGACCGTGCTGCGCGCGTGCCGTCCGGGTCACCAGCTCGAGGAAGTCGTCGGCCGCCGCGGGCGCCTGGGACCGGTACCAGGTGTGCGGGATGTCGCAGACCACGACCTCCACCCCGGTGCCGGCCAGCACCAGCGGCAAGGTGTGCACCACGGTGGACGGGAAGCTCAGCACCGTACGCCCCACCGGGCCCCGCCGCGCCACCAGCTCCAGCGGCAGGTCGGGCCGCAGCACCTCGACGCCGAGCGCCCGGATCGCAGCGAGCTTGTCGCCGCTCTCCTTGCGATGGGCGAAGTAGCGATCGACACCGTAGCGGTCCACCAGGGCACGGACCCCGTCCAGGTAGTGCTCCTCGTCCACGACCCCGGTCTCCACCAGCGAGGTGCCCACCAGGTCGGCGGCGTCCCGGATCTCGGGGGCCGGGAAGCGGGCCCGCACCCACGCGTACGGATTGGGCTGCACCTCGATCCCCGGCAGGGTCAGCGGCATCGCGGTGAACACGCTCAGCCCGCCGAGGGCCAGCCGTCGACGGACAGATCCGGCCACCATCTCCCGCGCCGTGCCGAGCAGCGGCTGCGGCGTCCCGATCCGCAGCGTCCGGTGCCAGCGGCGCAACGGGCCGCCGCCGAGCCAGATCCGGGCGAACTCCAGGGTGGCCGTGCCGTCATCGACGATCGTCACCGGCCGCGGCCGGGTCAGGGTGAGCAGCGTCTGGATCAGTCCGGAGAACGGGTCCCCCACGACCAGCCGGTCGAGGTCGTTGATCTCCCCGACCAGGCTCCACGTCGTCCGGGGGGCGCCCACCCCGAGCCGGGGCTCGTACCAGGACAGCTGATGGCCGGCCTCGACCGCCAGGCCCACCATCGACCGCAGCTGGTCGCGGGTGGTCCCGGTCCGCGGCGCCAGCACCGCGATGGGCAGGCCCGCCAGCTCGGGCCGGACGCACGCCAGCTCCAGCACGTTGAGCAGCTGGGCGGGGCTCTCGACCAGACCCAGGGCGGCGGGCCGGCGGGTCACGACACCGAGACGAGCTGCGGGTCCTCGGCCAGATCGCCGGGCACCCGCCGCAGCTTCTTCATGGCCGCGAACTCGCCCGGGTAGACCTGCTTCACGCCGTCACCCAGCGCCTCGCTGACCGCCCGGATGTCGCGGACCAGCCGGTGCAGGCCGGGCGGCTCCACGGAGGCGGCCTGGTCCGAGCCCCACATGGCCCGGTCCAGGGTGATGTGCCGCTCGACGAAGACCGCGCCGATGGCGACCGCGGCCACCGTGGTCTGCAGCCCGGTCTCGTGCCCGGAGTAGCCAATCGGTACGTTCGGGAACTCGGCCTGCAGGGTGTGGATCATCCGCAGGTTGAGCTCCTTGGCCTGCGCCGGGTAGGTGCTCGTGGCGTGGCAGAGAACGATGTTCTCGCTGCCGAGGACCTCGACCGCGTGCCGGATCTGCCGCATGGTCGACATGCCGGTGGACAGGATCACGGTCCGGCCGGTGGCCCGCAGCTTGCGCAGCAGCTCGTCGTCGGTCAGCGAGGCCGAGGCGACCTTGTGAGCGGGCACGTCGAACTGCTCCAGGAAGTCCACCGCCTCGGTGTCCCAGGGCGAGGCGAACCAGTGGATGCCGCGCTCCCGGGCGTGCTCGGCGATCGCGGTGTACTCGGCCTCACCGAACTCCACCCGGTGCCGGTAGTCGATGTAGGTCATCCGCCCCCACGGCGTGTCCCGCTCGATGTCCCACTGGTCCCGGGGCGTCGCGATCTCCGGGGTCCGCTTCTGGAACTTGACGGCGTCGCACCCGGCGTCCGCGGCTGCGTCGATCAGCGCGAGGGCGTTCGCCAGCTCGCCGTTGTGGTTGATCCCGATCTCACCGGTGATGTACACCGGCCGACCGGCACCGACTTCGCGGTCGCCGATCCGCCGCGTCGGGGCGTCGAGGGACCAGGGCTTATTGCTTGTGACCATGAATCGGTACGTTACCGCAGCGAGACCTCGTCGCCCGACCATTCGACGGAGTCATGGCCGCCACTTCCGGCGGCGCCGCGGGGACACCCGGCCAGAAAAGTCGGGATCCGCAGCAATCTGGCGCGTCTGACGTTCATCCGGCGTTCACCTCGGCTCCCCCTCGCCGTCAAGTGCCACCCCTAACGTCTGCGCTGGAGCCGGTCCGCCGGCGCCGAGGTGGACCACGACCGCGCTCCGATGTCTGTTCAGCAGGGGCGCGGCCCACGAATCCGTAGTGAAGGGAAGCACGTGAAGCTCTCGCGTATCGGCGCCAGCGTGGCGCTCAGCACCACCGTCGCCCTGGCCCTCTCCGGCTGCGCCGCCAACGAGGGCGCCGACGCCCCGGAGGCCGCCCCGGGAGCCGGTGGGTCCAGCAGCGCCGCCGGCCCGGAGATCACGGGCACGCTCACCGCCAAGGGCGCCTCGTCGATGGCGTCGGCCCAGGAGACCTGGATCGCCGGGTTCCAGACGGCCTACCCCGATGTCACGGTGAACTACGATCCCAGCGGCTCGGGTGCCGGCCGCGAGGCCTTCGCCGCCGGCGGCGCCGACTGGGCCGGCTCGGACCGCGCCCTGAAGGTCGACGAGCTGGCGACCGACGCGCTGGCGAAGTCACGGTGCGCCCCGGACAGCAAGGCCATCAACCTGCCGGTGTACATCTCCCCGATCGCGGTGATCTACAACCTGGACGGCGTGGCAGGTCTCAAGCTGGACGCCGCCACGGTGGCCGGCATCTTCAAGGGCGAGATCAAGACCTGGAACGACCCGAAGATCGCCGGTCAGAACGACGGGGTCGACCTGCCCGGCACGGCGATCACCCCGGTCCACCGGGCTGACGACTCGGGCACCACGGAGAACTTCACCGACTACCTGAACACCCTGGCGCCCAAGGTGTGGACCGCCGAGCCCGACGGCGTCTGGCCGATCGAGGGCGGCGAGGCCGCCCAGGGCACCTCCGGTCTGGTCGATGCGGTGACCAACGGCAGCGGGACCATCGGGTATGCCGACGCCTCCAAGGCCGGGGAGCTCGGGGTGGCCGAGATCAAGGTGGGCGACAGCTACCTCAAGTACACGCCCGAGGCGGCGAGCGCCCTCGTGGACGCCTCACCGGAGGCCGATGAGGCCGAGCGCAGCCCGAACGACCTGGCCATCAACCTGGACCGCGAGGCCAAGGGCGAGGTCTACCCGATCGTCCTGGTCTCCTACGCCATCGCCTGCGAGAAGTACCAGGACCCGGCGGTCGCGGCGAAGGTCAAGGCCTACCTGGCCTACGTCGGCTCGGCGGACGGCCAGCAGGCGGCCGCCGATGCGGTCGGCAACGCGCCGCTGTCGAGTGAGCTCTCCGCGAAGGTCGAGACCGCGGCCAACGCCATCGCCTGACCCGGTCTCGTCGGGCCCGTTCGTCCGTTCACTAGGCCGAGCGGGTCCGGCGATGGTCTGATTACTTCCAACCCTCCGCCGCGCCCGGGAGCCCGCATGACGCAGATCGAGCCCAACGAGGACGTCATTCGTCGCGACCCGTCCAGCCCAGCGGAGGATCTGGTGCCCGAGGAGCTGGCCCCGCCCACCCGGTCCGGCACGGTCCGTCGACTGGGCGACCGGGTCTTCTCCGGAGGCGCCACGGCCGCGGGCGTGCTGATCCTGGGCGTGCTGGCCCTCGTCGCGGCCTTCCTGCTGGTCCAGGGCGTGCCGGCGCTGACCGCCCCGGTCGACGACCTGCCGTACGGACCGTTCCTGTCCTTCGTGCTGCCGCTGGCCTTCGCCACCGTCTGGGCCGCCTTCCTGGCCCTGCTGATGGCCGTGCCGGTCGCCCTGGGCATCGCGTTGTTCATCTCTCACTACGCCCCCCGCCGGCTGGCCTCGGGGCTGGGCTACGTGATCGACCTGCTGGCCGCGGTCCCGTCGGTGGTGTTCGGCCTGTGGGGGGTCAACGTGCTCGCCCCGGCGATCCAGCCGGCCTACACCTGGCTGGCCGGCAACCTGGGCTTCATCCCGCTCTTCGCCGGACCCGCCTCGGGCACCGGCCGGACGATCCTGACGGCGGCCATCGTGCTCGCGGTGATGATCCTGCCGATCATCACCGCCCTCTCGCGAGAGGTGTTCCTGCAGACTCCCGTGCTGCACGAGGAGGCCGCTCTGGCCCTCGGGGCCACCCGCTGGGAGATGGTCCGCACGGCCGTGCTGCCGTTCGCCCGGCCGGGCATCATCTCCGCCGCCATGCTGGGCCTGGGCCGCGCCCTGGGCGAGACCATGGCCGTGGCGCTGGTGCTGTCCCCCGGAGCCGTCGTCTCGTTCGTGCTGCTCAAGTCGGGGGCCCCGACCACGATCGCCGGCAACATCGCGCTGAGCTTCCCCGAGGCGTACGGCCTGGGGGTCAACCAGCTCATCGCCACCGGCCTGGTGCTGTTCGCCATCACGCTGGCCGTCAACACCATCGCCCGCGCCGTCATCAACCGGCGCAAAGAGTTCTCCGGAGCGAACTGATGTCTGCTGAGATCGCCACCCGGCCCGCTGCCTCCAGCAAGCTCACCGCCGGCCAGCTGCCGGCCTGGACCAGCGGGATCGTGCTCGCGGTCAGCCTGGTGGCGGCCGCCTCACTGTTCGCCCTGGCCGGCTCCTTCGGGGTGATCCGTACCCTCGCGGTGGCGCTGCTGCTGTACGCGGTCGTCATCGTCGCGGCGTCCGCGATCGTGGAGGGCGGCCGCAAGGCGCGGGACCGGCTGGCCACCACACTGGTGACCAGTGCTTTCGTGCTGGCGCTGCTGCCTCTGGTGTCGCTCGTCCTCTCGGTGATCGGGAACGGTACGCCGCGCTTCGACGGCACCTTCTTCACCAACTCGATGCGCAGCATCGTCGGCGCGGGCGGCGGCGCGGTGCACGCCATCACCGGCACCGTCTGGGTGACCGCCATCGCGACGCTCATCTCGGTGCCGATCGGCCTGATGGCCGCCATCTATCTGGTCGAGTACGGCCAGGGCGGCCGGCTGGCCCGGTCCCTGACGTTCTTCGTCGACGTGATGACCGGCATCCCCTCCATCGTGGCCGGCCTGTTCGCGTACGCGGTCTTCGTGCTGGTCTTCGGGTCCGGGACCCAGAACGGCCTCGCCGGAGCCTGTGCCCTCTGCGTCCTGATGATCCCGGTGGTCGTCCGCGGGGTCGAGGAGATGCTGCGCATCGTGCCGATGGAGCTGCGCGAAGCGTCTTATGCGCTGGGCGTGCCCAAGTGGCTGACCATCGTGCGTGTGGTGCTGCCCACCGCCCTGGCCGGCATCGTCACCGGCGTCATGCTGGCCATCGCGCGCGTGATCGGCGAGACGGCGCCCCTGCTGGTGGCCGCCGGCTTCACCCAGAGTCTCAACAACAACCCGCTCGAGGGGCCGATGATGACCCTGCCGGTGTTCGTGTTCCGGCAGTACGCCGACCAGGGCAACCCGGCGTCGGCGTACATCGAACGGGCGTGGGCGGGCGCACTGACCCTCATCCTCATCGTCATGGTCCTGAACCTGGCCGGGCGTTTCGTAGCCTGGAAGTTCGCCCCCAAGGGCGGACGCTGAACCGGAAGGTCCCGCTCGTGTCCAAGCGCATCGAGGCCAAGAACCTCAACATCTACTACGGGTCGTTCAAGGCCGTCGAGAACGTGAGCTTCACCGTCGAGCCCCGCACGGTGACGGCCTTCATCGGCCCGTCCGGCTGCGGCAAGTCCACCGTCCTGCGCACCATCAACCGGATGCACGAGGTGATCCCGAAGGCCTACGTGGAGGGCAAGCTGGAGCTGGACGGCGACGATCTCTACGGGCCGGGCGTGGACCCGGTGCGGGTGCGCCGCCAGGTCGGCATGGTCTTCCAACGGCCCAACCCGTTCCCGACCATGTCGATCGGGGACAACGTGCTGGCCGGGGTCCGGCTCAACAACCAGCGCCTCGGCGCCGGGAAGTCGCGTGAGCTGCTGGAGCAGTCCCTGCGCGGCGCCAACCTGTGGAACGAGGTCAAGGACCGGTTGGACCGCCCCGGCTCCGGCCTGTCGGGCGGCCAGCAGCAGCGGCTCTGCATCGCCCGGGCCATCGCCGTGCAGCCGGAGGTCATCTTGATGGACGAGCCGTGCTCGGCCCTGGACCCCATCTCGACGCTCGCCATCGAGGACCTGATCGGTGAGCTGAAGGAGAGCTACACCGTGGTCATCGTGACCCACAACATGCAGCAGGCCGCCCGGGTCAGCGACCAGACCGCCTTCTTCAACCTGGAGGCCACCGGCAAGCCGGGCAAGCTGGTCGAGATCGGGTCGACCGAGAAGATCTTCTCCAACCCCGACGTCAAGGCCACCGAGGACTACATCACCGGGCGGTTCGGATAGCCGCGCAGCGTACGTCGTGATCCTGCTGCACAACTAGAATCACCGTCGTGAGCGCGAAGGCAGGCTGGTACCCCGATCCGGGGGGCGGACAGGGTCTCTACCGCTACTGGGACGGCAAGTCGTGGTCGGCCGCGACGTCGCCCAACCCGGGCGCCCCGCCGCCCACCGCGGGCCTGGGCGGCGTCGGCCAGCCGACGTCGGGCACTCCGCTCGGACAGACCGGCCAGCCGGGTCAGGCCGGCTACGGCGGCGGGTACGGCGGGTACGGTCAGGGCACTCCTGACGCGTACGCCAACTACCAGCAGGTGCAGAAGAAGCGGTCCCCCGTCGGCTGGTGGATCGCCGGAGTCGCCCTGGTGGTGGTCATCGTCGTGATCGCCGTGATCGCGATCCGCGCGGTGACCGGCGGCGGCCCCGGTATCGCCAGCCCGCCCGGCGGCGGGCCGGCGACGCAGAGCACCTGCCCGCCGGACCGGTCAGCCACCCCGGAGCCCGACTCGGACCCCAACGACGGCCGGGTGCACGGGGGACCTCTCTCCTACCCGACGCTGTCGAGCCCCTGGGGCGCGCCGCTGCCCGACGTCCGCGTGCCCTTCGGCAGTGACGTGCTCAGCCAGGTGGTCGACGTCGAACCCAACTACCAGCCCGGCCAGAACTGGGTCGCCTCGGTGCTGGTCGGCGAGCTGCAGGCGGGCGACGGCTTCTTCACCCCCGAGCAGGGCTCGCAGATCGTGGTCAAGTGCATCCTCGGCAAGTTCTACGGCAACGCGCAGGTGGACAGCGATGTCAAGAAGAACGAGGCGACCAAGATCGACGGCCACGAGGCCTGGATCGTCGAGTCCCAGCTCTCCTTCGACATCCCCAACCTGAAGACCAAGGGCGAGCTGCTGATCGTGGTCATCGTGTCCGCCGGTGCGCGGTCCGGCCTCTACTACGCCTCGATCCCGGACACCTCCCCCGAGCTCGTCAAGCCGGCCCGGGACCTGATCGGCCAGCTCAAGGTCACCGAGTAGCCGCCACTCCCTTTCCCGCGTTGGGGGGGGGGGGGGGGGGGGGGGGGGGGGGGGGGGGGGGGGGGGGGGGGCGGCGG
>CAXTVE010000017.1:10248-17326 GCA_964247485.1 uncultured Propionibacteriaceae bacterium | reverse complement strand
CACGGACTGGCCGCAGATCCTGGCCCTCTACGGCGTGCTCGACCGGCTGGCCGATGACCCGGTGGTCACCCTGAACCGCGCGGTCGCCCTGGCCCAGGTCCAAGGGCCCGCGGCCGCGCTGGACCTGCTGGAGAAGGCCGCGGTCGATCCTCGGTTGGCGGGCCACCACCGGGTGCACGCCGTCCGCGCCCACCTGCTGGAGGCCGCCGGCCGATCCGACGAGGCGGCCGAGCAGTACCGCACCGCGGCCCGGCGTACCCTCAGCACACCCGAGCGGCAGTTTCTGATCCAGCAGGCCGTTCTGGCCCAGGAACAGGAGAACCAGTGACGGACGTCGTCGAGCGGTTCTGGCTGGCGATGCAGGCGAACGACTGGCGGGCGGCGGCCGAGCTGTTCGTCGAGGAGATCGTCGTCGACTGGCCCTGCTCCGGCGAGCGGATCGTCGGCCGGGACGACTACGTGGCCCTGCAGGAGCGCTACCCCACCAGCACCGGCCGCTGGACCTTCGAGGTGCACCGCATCGTCGCCGACAGCATCACCGTGGTCAGCGAGGTGACCGTCACCGACGGTGTCCAGTCCGCCCGGGTGATCGCGTTCTCCGAGGTGGCCGGCGGCCAGATCGCCCGCCAGGTGGAGTACTGGCTCGCCGCGTACGAGCCGCCGGCGGACCGGGCAGATCTGGTGACCCGCATCCCGCCCGTGCCCTGAGCGGGAAGAGTGGTCGCTATCCCCAACCACAAGGAGTGCTGCCATGGCTGACCAGACCAGCGGCCAGACGACGTCGTTCGCCGATCTCGGCAAGGAGATGTGGTCCTACCTGACCGGCAAGAACGCCGCGATCAACTACGAGTTCGTCGACATGACGATCGAGGTGCCGCGCGACACCGGCCCCGACTCGCCGCGCGCCGTCTGGAAGCTGGACGGCACGTTGCGCATCACCACCACCGAGGATGCGCCCGAGCCGGCGTGACCGCAGACCCGCAGCGCGTACGCCGCCTCACGGTCGAGGCGAACCTCCGTCTCGACCTGGGCGGGCAACCGGCCCGGCTGACCGGGTCCGGCAGCGAGCTCACCCTGCAGCTCACGGATCCGGCGGACGCGCTGACGCACGTCGGGGCCGCACTGCTGCCCCGCGCGGGCCGGCTGACGCCGCGCCGACTCGGCTGGCTCGCCGACCGGTTGCAGACCGCCGGTCTGCGGCTCACGGTCCGGGGGCCGGGCGGCCCGGTGCTGGTGCTCGGCCGTGAGGGCCAGGGGCTGCTGCGCTGGTTGACCCGGAGCCGGTATGTCGCTCTCGGCCCGCCGCGTGCGGTCGCCCGGACCCTGGCCACGCTGTTCCGCCGGTGGCGGTGGCCGCGGAGCCGCCCGGACTGAACGCGGGCCTGGCGGACTGTCGGCGCCGCGTTCTATGGTGGCCCCGAGCCAATTGTTCCGGGGAGGAATGCCATGCGTCGCCACCGACTGGGCGCGGTCGTCGCCGCTCTGGCCCTGCTCCTGGTCGCCCTGGGCTCCGCCGGAGACGCCGAGGCGCGCCCGCGCACGCCCCGGGAGCTGCAGCTGCAGGTGCTGTCGTTCAACGACTTCCACGGCCATCTGCAACCGCCGGCCGGCCGGGACGCGACGCTGGGGGCCACCCTCGACCCCAGCAACACCCAGGTGGGCGGCGCCGAGTACCTCGCATCCACCCTGAGCACCCTGCGCGCCAAGGCCCGGTACTCCCAGACCGTCGCGGCCGGGGACCTGATCGGTGGTTCCCCCTTCCTGTCCGGGCTGTTCCACGACGAGCCTGCGGTCGAGTCCCTGAACGCCTTGGGGCTGGACGTGTCCAGCGTCGGCAACCACGAGTTCGACGAAGGCGCCGACGAGCTGATCCGGATGCAGCGGGGCGGCTGCCACCCCGTCGACAAGTGCTATGCGCCGTGGGGGCCCGGTGGCTACCCGGGCGCGGACTTCCGGTGGCTGGCCGCGAACGTGGTCAGGAAGGACACTGGTCGGACGGTGCTGCCCGGAACGTGGGTGGAGCGGCTGGGCGGGGTCAAGGTCGGTTACATCGGGATGACCCTCGAGGCCACCCCGGCCCTGGTCGCTCAGTCGGGGATCCAGGGACTGGAGTTCCGCGACGAGGTCGAGACGGCAAACCGGGCCGCCCGTGAGCTGCGTCGCCGGGGTGTACAGACGATCATCGTGCTGCTGCACGAAGGCGGCCTCCAGACCGGCACCTACCAGCAGTGCGTCGGCATCTCCGGACCGATCGTCGACATCGCCAAGAACCTGCACCCCGAGATCGACCTGGTGGTGACGGGCCACACCCACCAGCCCTACGTCTGCAACATCCCCGACCCGCGAGGCAAGCCGCGGATGGTCACCTCGGCCTCCTCTTTCGGCCGCGTGGTCACCGAAACCACCCTGACCATCAATGCCCGTAGCGGCGAGGTCGACCGGGCCGCGACGGTCAGCACCAACCATCTCGTCCCCCGGACGAACCCAGACCCGGTGCAGAACGAGATCATCGACCGGTGGACCGCGGCCGCCGCCCCGATCGCGAACGAGGTGGTCGGCACCATCACCGCCGACATCCTGCGTTCAGAGGGCCGTGACGCCGAAGGTCCGCTCGCCAACCTCATCGCTGACGCGCAGCTTGCGGCTACCACATCGCCCGGTGACGGCGGGGCGCAGATCGCCTTCATGAACCCTGGTGGCGTGCGGGCCAACCTCACCGCCAGCCAGATCTCCGGCGGCGAGCAGCCTGGCGAGGTGACCTACGGCGAGGCGTTCGCCGTGCAGCCGTTCGGCAACCTGCTGGTCACCATGGACCTCACCGGAGCGCAGATCGAGCGGCTCCTCGAACAGCAGGCGATCGCCGCGCGACCCGGTGCGGGCGAGGTCCTCATCCTCGGCGTGTCCAGAGGATTCACCTTCAGCTACGACCCGGCCGCACCGTTCGGCAGCCGGGTCGACCCGGCCAGCATCCGGCTGAACGGCACCATGCTCGACGCGGCGGCGACCTACCGGATCGTCACCAACAACTTCCTGGCCGACGGCGGCGACGCGTTCACCGTTTTCACCGAGGGCACCAACCGGGTCGGGGGTGGCGATGACCTCGCCGCCTTCACCGAGTACCTCGATGCCAACTCGCCGGTGGCGCCGCCCGAGGACCGGATCGCCGGCATCTGATGCCCTTACGCTGAGCCCGTGCGGCGCAGGTCCTGGCGGGTGGTGGCCCAGACCTTCGCCGCCTGCCTGCGCTATCGGGTGACCGGGCTGGCCGCCGAGGCGGCCTTCTTCGCCATCTTGTCCCTTCCTCCCCTGGTCTTCGGCCTCGCGGGCGCGGTCGGCTTCGTCGCGCAGCGTTTCGACGTGACGACGGTGACCGCGTTCCGCGACCAGGTGCTGGCCCTGTCGCTGCAGCTGCTCACGCCGGCGGCGGTGAGCGGGGTCGTCCTGCCGACCCTGGACGACGTGCTGGCGGGTGGTCGCTTCGAGATCATCTCCATCGGCTTCGTGATCGCCCTGTGGTCCGGCTCGCGGGCTCTGAACGTCGTCCTCGACACGGTCACGATCATGTACGGGCTGGCTGGGCAGCGCAGCATCCTGCGGACCCGGGCGCTCTCGTTCTCCCTCTACCTGGTGGGCCTGTGCGCAGCGATCGTCCTGCTGCCCCTCGTCCTGGCCGGGCCCGGCCTGGTCGACCAGGTGCTGCCGGACCGGCTCTCGATGCTCGGCCGCCTCTACTGGCCGGTCGTGCTGCTCGGCACCGTCGCCGTGCTGGCCACCTTGTTCCACCTCGCCGTGCCGGTGCGGCAGCGCTGGCGCCGCGACGTGCCCGGAGCCGCCCTGACTCTGCTCCTCTGGCTCGGCGGCAGTGCACTGCTCCGGCTCGCCCTCGGGCGCTCCATCGGCAGCACGTCGATCTACGGCCCGCTGGCCGCGCCCATCGCCGTCCTGCTGTGGTTGTATCTGATCAGCCTGGCCCTGCTCGTTGGCGCCGCATTCAATGCGAGCCTCGAACCGGGCGGCGAGCCCCGCGGGCGATCCCACTCCATGGACACCGTTCTCACTGATTGAGATAGAGATTTGATCCGCTCCTCGTCCTGACGGACAGTGATGGGGTGTCCGCCCACCGAGACCAGCGTTTGTTCGGCGCCGTGTCGGCGGGTCGGAGCGGACCGCGCCTGACGGTACGTCGCTTCCTCGACCTCGGCCGGACGAAGTCGATGATGTGTCACCTGCGCGCCTGCTGACCCCATGTCCGCGCGGATAGCGCCACGTGGCCCCAGACGGTGGGGCCCGATCGCGCCGTACGCCCCCCAGCCGAGGACCGAGATGACCACCGACACCCCTGTGCAGCCGACGGCCGGGCGCGCCCCCACCGGACGTCCGGCCCCCAAGCCGCGCCGCAAGAAGGGCGAGGGGCAGTGGGCGCTCGGCTACCGCGAGCCGCTGAACGCCAACGAGCAGTCCAAGAAGGACGACCTTCCACTCAACGTCCGGGCCCGGATCGAGAACATCTACGCCCACCGCGGCTTCGCCTCGATCGATCCGGGTGACCTGCGCGGCCGCTTCCGCTGGTATGGCCTCTACACCCAGCGGCGCCCGGGCATCGACGGCGGCCGGACCGCCACCCTGGAGCCCTGGGAGCTGGACGACGAGTACTTCATGCTCCGGATCCGGATCGACGGCGGGGCGCTGACCACCGCGCAGCTGCGGGTGATCGGGCAGATCTCGGTCGACTTCGGCCGGGACGTGGCCGACATCACGGACCGGCAGAACGTCCAGCTGCACTGGATCCGGATCGAGGACGTGCCGGAGATCTGGCGCCGGCTGGAGGCGGTCGGGCTGAGCACCACCGAGGCCTGCGGGGACTGCCCGCGGGTCATCCTTGGTTCGCCCGTGGCCGGGATCGCGGCGGATGAGATCATCGACCCGACGCCGGCCATCCGGGCCATCGCCGACACCTACATCGGCGACCCCGCGTACGCGAACCTGCCCCGGAAGTTCAAGTCCGCCATCACCGGTCATCCGGTGCACGACGTGGCCCCCGAGGTCAACGACATCGCCTTCGTCGGGGTCGTGCACCCCGTCTACGGTCCCGGTTACGACCTCTGGGTCGGCGGCGGCCTGTCCACGAACCCGATGCTCGCCGTCCGGCTGGGCGCCTGGGTGCCGGAGGCCGAGGTCGCCGAGGTCTGGGCCGGCGTGGTGGGGGTGTTCCGCGACTACGGCTACCGCCGGCTGCGCACCCGGGCCCGGATCAAGTTCCTGGTCGCCGACTGGGGGGCGGAGAAGTTCCGGGACGTGCTCGAGACCGAGTACCTGCACCGTCCGCTGCTCGACGGTCCCGCGCCAGCGGTGCCGGATCAGCCGGGCGACCACATCGGCGTGCACGCCCAGAAGGACGGCCGGCGCTACGTCGGGCTGGCCGCGGTCGCCGGCCGGGTGAGCGGCAGCAAGCTTTCGGCCCTGGCCGACCTCGCGGAGGCGAACGGGTCCCTGCGGGTGCGGACCACGCCGATGCAGAAGATCCTCGTGCTCGACGTGCCGACGGAGCGGGTGGACGCCCTGGTCGCCGGGGCCGAGGGCCTCGGCCTGTCGGCCCGGCCCGACTCCTGGCGGCGCTCGGTGATGGCGTGCACCGGGATCGAGTTCTGCAAGCTGGCCATCGTGGAGACCAAGGCCCAGGCGGCCCGGGTGGTCACCGAGCTGGAGTCCAGGCTGGACGCTCTGGACTCCCCCATCACCGTGCACATCAACGGCTGCCCGAACTCCTGCGCCCGGATCCAGGTCGCCGACATCGGGCTGAAGGGGCAGCTGGTCACCGGTCCGGCCGGGGACCAGGTCGAGGGCTTCCAGGTCCATCTCGGCGGCGGGCTGGGGCTGGATGCCGGCTTCGGCCGCAAGCTCCGTGGGCACAAGGTGACCGCCGACGAGCTGCCCGGTTACGTGGAGAAGCTGGCCCGCGCCTACCTGGGCGGCCGGACCGCCGGAGAGCGCTTCGCCCAGTGGGTGGCCCGCGCCGACGAGGCGGTGCTGGCGTGACCGAGACCACGCGCCCTGAGCCTGTCGAAGGGTCGTCGAGTGCCGGGCACAACGTCAACCGTCAAGCCGTCCACTACTGCCCCTACTGCGGCGAGGAGACCCTGTTCCCCGCCGAGCGCGGCTGGGAGTGCCGCAGTTGCCTGCGGGCGTTCTCGGTCAGCTTCCTGGGCCTGGTGTCGCGGGGGTCGGCCCGGTGAGCACGACTGTCGAGGCGTCTGAGCTGGCCGCCGCGGCCAGCCGTGACCTGGAGGGCGCGTCGGCCCTGGAGGTCATGCGCTGGGCCTATGCGGAGTTCGGCGCCGGGTTGGTCGTCACGTCCTCGATGGCCGACACGGTGATGATCCACCTGGCCGAGCAGGTCGCGCCGGGCATCGACGTGATCTTCCTCGACACCGGCTACCACTTCGTGGAGACCATCGGCACCCGGGACGCAGTCGCGCTGGTGCACAACGTGAACGTGGTGACGGTGGCCCCGGAGCAGACCGTCGCGCAGCAGGACGCGACCTGGGGCCCAGACCTGTTCGCCCGCAACCCCGACCAGTGCTGCGCGTTGCGCAAGGTCGCTCCGCTCGGGGCCGCGCTGCGGCCCTACTCCGCCTGGGCGACAGGCCTGCGCCGGGCCGACTCGAGGGCCCGGGCGAACACCCCGGTGGTGTCGTGGGACGCCCGGCGGCAGCTGGTCAAGGTGGCGCCCATCGCCACCTGGACCGACGACGACGTGGCCCGCTACATCGAGCTGAACGGCCTGATGGTCAACCCGCTGCTCGAGGACGGGTACGGCTCGGTCGGCTGCGAGCCCTGCACCGTCCGCGCCACCGGCCCGGACGCCCGCGCCGGCCGCTGGGCCGGGCTGGCCAAGACCGAGTGCGGGATCCACCGATGACCGCGGAGGATCAGGTCCCCGTGTCGGATCGGCACGCGTCCACGAATTTCGGGAGCGCCAGCGAGCGGAATTCACCGGGGGGTGTGGGGGGTCGCCCCCCCACCCCGCCGAGCCCCCCCCCCGGGCCCGGCGCCACCCCCGGGGGGACCGCGGAGCCCG
>CAXTVE010000017.1:0-10238 GCA_964247485.1 uncultured Propionibacteriaceae bacterium | reverse complement strand
AGCCCCCCCACTGGGCAGGGCGCCACCCTGTGGTTCACCGGGCTGCCGTCGGCGGGCAAGTCGACCATCGCGCACGCGGTGGCCGACCGGCTGAGCGCCGCGGGCCGCCGGGTCCAGGTGCTGGACGGCGACGAGGTACGCCCCTACCTTTCGGCCGGGCTCGGCTACAGCCGGGAAGACCGCGACACCAACGTGCGGCGGATCGGCTGGGTGGCGCGCCTGCTGGCCGGGCACGGCGTGGTCGTACTGGTCCCCGTCATCGCCCCGTACGCCGCGGCCCGGGAGACGGTCCGCGCGGACCACGCCCAGGCCGGGGTCGCGTACGCGGAGATCTACGTCTCGACCTCCCTCGAGGTCGCCGAGGCCCGCGACGTCAAGGGCCTCTACGCGAAGGCCCGGCGGGGTGAGCTGGACCGACTGACCGGGGTGGACGACCCGTACGAGCGCCCGGAGCGGCCCGAGCTGGTGATCGACACCGCCCGGGTGGACCTGGCCACGGCGGCGGAGCGGTCGGCGCACCTGCTGGCCGCGGTCACCGAGGGGGAGGCCCGATGAGCCCCTTGAACGAGGCAAGGGGGGCGACCCCCTTGAACCCCCGGACAGGCATGGGAGAGCTGCGCCCGCTGACCGAGCTGCAGGCGCTCGAGTCGGAGTCGATCCACATCTTCCGCGAGGTCGCCGCGACGTTCTCCGCCCCGGTGATGCTGTTCTCCGGTGGCAAGGACTCGGTGGTGATGCTGCACCTGGCGGCCAAGGCGTTCTGGCCCTCGCCGGTCCCGTTCGGGCTGCTGCACGTCGACACCGGACACAACTTCGACGAGGTGCTGGAGTTCCGTGACTCGGCCGCCGAGTTCTACGGCGCCCGGCTGACGGTCGCCCGGGTGCAGGACTACCTCGACGACGGCCGGCTGCGGGAGCGGCCGGACGGTCAGCGCAACCCGCTGCAGACGGTGCCGCTGCTGGACGCCATCACGGCGGGCAAGCACGACGCCGTGTTCGGCGGCGGCCGGCGGGACGAGGAGCGGGCCCGGGCCAAGGAGCGGGTGTTCAGCCTGCGCGACGAGTTCGGCCAGTGGGACCCGCGCAACCAGCGCCCCGAGCTGTGGTCGCTCTACAACGGCCGCCACCTGCCGGGTGAGCACGTCCGGGTGTTCCCCCTGTCCAACTGGACCGAGATCGACGTCTGGGACTACATCGAGGCGGAGAAGATCAGCCTGCCCTCGATCTACTACGCGCACGAGCGGGAGGTGATGCTGCGCGACGGCATGTGGGTCGCGGTCACCCCGGTCACCCCGGCCAGGCCCGGGGAGACCGTCGTGCTGCGCTCGGTCCGCTACCGCACGGTCGGCGACATGTCCTGCACCGCGGCCGTGCTGTCGGTGGCCAGTACCGTGCACGACGTGATCACCGAGGTGGGACTGAGCTCGCTCACCGAGCGCGGCGCGACCCGGGCCGACGACCGGCTCAGCGAGGCCGCGATGGAGGACCGCAAGCGGGAGGGCTACTTCTGATGACCACCCGCTCCCCCGCCCCGGCCGCGAGCGGCCGCACCCTGCTGCGCCTGGCCACCGCCGGCTCGGTCGACGACGGCAAGTCCACGCTGATCGGCCGGCTGCTCTTCGACACCGACTCCGTGCTCACCGACACCCTGGACCACGTCGAGCAGGTCAGCCGCCGCCGCGGCCTCGACCGCGCCGACCTCGCCCTGCTCACCGACGGGCTGCGGGCCGAGCGGGAGCAGGGCATCACCATCGACGTGGCCTACCGCTACTTCGCGACCCCGGCCCGCAAGTTCATCCTGGCCGACTGCCCCGGGCACGTGCAGTACACCCGCAACACCGTCACCGGGTCCTCCACCGCCGACGTCATCGTGCTGCTGGTCGACGCCCGCAAGGGCGTGGTCGAGCAGACCCGGCGCCACCTGGCCGTGGCCTCGCTGCTGCGGGTGCCGCACGTGGTGCTCGTGGTGAACAAGATCGACCTGGTCGACTACGCCGAGGACGTGTTCTGGTCGGTGGCGACCGACTTCGCCCTGCTGGCCCGCAGCCTCGGCGTGCTCAGCACCCACTGCATCCCGGTGTCGGCGACCGAGGGCGACAACGTGGTGACCCGGTCGGCGCGTACGCCGTGGTACGACGGGCCCACCGTGCTGAGCTACCTGGAGACCGTCGATGCCCGCCGACTGGCGGTCGGCGCCGACTTCCGCTTCCCGGTGCAGCAGGTGGTCCGGCCGCAGTCCGCGGCCCCGGCCCCGTGGGCGGCCCGGACCCCTGCGGTCGACGGCGACTACCGGGGGTACGCGGGCAAGATCGAGTCCGGCCGGGTCCGGGTCGGCGAGGAGGTCGTCGTCCTGCCGCAGGGCTCACACGCCGTGGTGGCGGGGATCGACACCCCCGACGGCCCGCTGGAGGTCGCCGGCGCCGGGCAGTCGGTGGTGCTCCGGCTCGACCGGGACCTCGACGTCTCCCGCGGCCACATCCTGGCGGCCACCGACGCTCCCCCGGCCCCGGTGCGCGACCTCACCGCAACGGTGTGCTGGCTGGCCGAGCGGGACCTGGTGGTCGGCGCACGGGTGCTGCTGCAGCACGGGACCGCGGTGACCAAGGCCGTCGTCCGGGCCGTCGAGGGCACCCTTGACCTGGACTTCGAGGCCGGCAGCGTGCCCCGGTGGGTGCCGGCCGGCACGCTGCGGCTGAACGACATCGGCCGGATCCGGCTGGCCCTGGCCGCCCCGCTGCCGATCGACCCCTACAAGGAGCACCGGATGACCGGCGCGTTCATCCTGGTCGACGAGGCCGACGGCTGGACGCTCGGCGCCGGGATGGCCGGCGCCACCCCGCTGCCCACGGTCGCGCCCGCCCCGCAGAGAACCATCCCCCCCGAAAGTGAAGGCGAATGAACGCTCCCTCCCTGGTGCTGCTCGGCAACGGCGGCCCCGACCCCCGGGTGTCCCGGGTCAGCCAGCAGCTGCGCGACGGTTTGCTCGACATCCGGCCCGAGCTCGACGTGCACGTCGGGTTCCTCGACCGGGGCACGCCCACCGGGATGAGCGTGGTCAACCGCCTCGTCGGCCAGGGTGTGGCCGAGATCGTCCTGGTGCCGCTGCTGCTGTCCGAGGCCTTCGCCGCGCCTGCGGCCGTGCCCGCGCTGGCCGCCCAGGCCAGGGCCGCGCACCCGCAGCTGCGGATCACCACCGCCCGCCCGATCGGCCCGGAGGCGCAGCTGCTGGCCATCCTGGACCGCCGGCTGCGCGACGCCCTGCGGGCCCGCCGGGTGTGCGAGCTCGACGCCCTCGTCTTCGCCGCCGCGGGCAGCGCCGACCTGCGTAGCAACTCGCTGGTCGCCCGCCGGGCCCGGCAGTGGGCCACCCACCACCGGCTGCCGCACGTGGTCTCCTTCGCCGGGGCCTCCGGGCCGAGCACCGCCGAGGCAATCCGGTCGCTGCGGGCCCAGGGCCGCCGGCACATCGCCGTGGGCAGCTGGTTCGTGGCCCCCGGGCTGCTGTGGGCGCACCAGGCCGAGCTGGCGTACTCCTCGGGCGCGGTCGCGGTCTCGGCCCCGATGGGTGGGGAGCCGGAGATCGCCGAGGCCGCGCTGAGCCGCTACGTGGTCGCGGCCATGAACCTGGTGGCCGTGGACGAGCCGTTCGAGCTCGACGACTTCGAGCCCGCCCCGCTGCGCCACCTGTCCGTCGTCGGGGCCGGATCTCAGCGGGGGGCGACCCCCGGTCGACCCCGCCGGGCGGGCCGGGCCGATGAGTCTGCGGACACGCGCTAGGAGTGCCTGACCCGGGCGAGCTCGGCCGCCACGTCGAAGTCGGCCACCGGCCACTTCAGGTCCAGCGCGCGCAGGTGCTCGACCAGCAGCTGGGCGACGGCCCAGTTGCGGTACCACTTGCGGTCGGCGGGGATGACGTACCACGGCGCAGCGGGGGTGGAGCAGCGCTCGAGCGCCTCGGCGTACGCGGTCGCGTAGTCGTCCCACCGGGCCCGGACGTCCACGTCGCCGGGGTTGTACTTCCAGTGCTTGGTCGGGTCCTCCAGCCGGGCGGTCAGCCGGTCCTTCTGCTCGGCCGAGGAGAGATGGAGGAAGCACTTGACCAGGACGGTGCCGGCCTGGGCGAGCCGGGTCTCGAAGGCGTTGATCTCGTCGTAGCGGGAGCGCCACTCGGACTCCGGCACGAGCTCCTCGACCCGGACCACGAGCACGTCCTCGTAGTGCGACCGGTCGAAGATCCCGATCATCCCCGGCCCGGGCAGCTCCCGCTCGATCCGCCACAGGTAGTGGTGGCTCCGCTCTTCCTCGGTCGGGGCCTTGAAGGCCTTGATCCGGACGCCCTGCGGGTCGACCATCCCGATGGCGTGCCGGATCACCCCGCCCTTGCCCGAGGTGTCCATGCCCTGCAGCACCATGAGGATCCGTGGCGCCCGATCCTCCGCCGTGCGGCCGGCCGCGTACAGCCGCTCCTGCAGGTCGCTCAGCTCGGGCGCGATGGCCTCGGTCGCCGCGGGGGCGTCGGCCTTGTCACCGGCGAAGCCGGGCGTCCCGCCCGGGTCGAGGTCGGCCAGGTGCACCGGTCCGGCCGGCAGCCGGAGCAGCTCGGTCAGGGGCGTGGCGGGGTCGGCGGTCATGGCGGCGATTGTGCCGCAGCCGGGCGGTCCGCGGGCACGTGGTGTGGCCAGCACCCCTTCCGAGGTGTCCCGGCCAGGTCGCAGAATCGGACGAGCCCGAGTCTTTGTGTCCCGAGGGGGTCGACATGCCGGAGACGGATGTACTGCTCGACGCGCTCGACCGGCTCCGGTCGACCGGACCGGAGTTCGACGGCTTCCTGGCCAACCACGGGCCCATGGCCGCCGAGGCCCTGACGCGGATCGGCGCCGCGGACGCCGTCCCGGGCTGGGTCGACCGCTACCTCCCGCGCCTGGACCGGGCGCCCGAGGTCCGCCAGGGCATCACGGACGCGGACTGGCGCGACCACCTCGGCCAGGAACGGCTGTTCGGTGACTGGACGGCCTACCTCCGCCGGCAGGCGGCGGAGACGCACTGGAGTGACCTGCTCCGGCGCTGGTGGCCGCGCCTGCTGCCCGGCCTGGCCGCCAGTGCCACCCACGGCGTGATCCGCACGGCCCATGCCGTCCGGTCACTGCGTGCGGCCGGCGACCGGCCGGATCCGCTGCTCGTCGACGAGCTGGCCCAGGGCCTGGGCTTCTGGGCCGCCCGCTACCAGACCCTGCCCGGCGACCCCGGGCTGGCCGGCGGGCTGGATGCCGTCACCGCGACCAGCCGGCTGCCGCGGATGGATCCCGCCGTACCTGCGGAGGGGCCCGGGGTCACGGGCCGACTGCGGGCCCTGCACCGGGTCGACGGGCTGGCCGAGAGCCTGGACGCCTGGACCGCGCCACCCACGCCCGACGAGGCTCTGGACGAGCTGATCGGCGCCGCGGCCCGGGTGCTGGCCGCCCGGCCGGATGCGCCGATTGCGTTCTGCCACGCGGTCACCGCCCCCGCCGCCGTCCGGCTCGTGCTGCCGCTGCTCCCCACCGACCTGCAGCGGGCCAGCGTGGGCGTCAGCTGGCAGGTGGTCGGCGGCATCGTGGCGGCCTTCGCGTCCCCTCGCCTGGAGACGGAGCCGGCGGCTGTCGTGGCCGACCCACAGCCCCTCCTCGAGGCTCTGGGGCCGCGGGCGGTCGAGCACGGCGACGAGCACGTGATCAAGCTGACCGAGGCCGCGGAGCGGGAGTTCGCCCGGACCGGCGACGTCACCCTGCTCGTGGCGGCCGACCGCTTCCGCGGCCGCGTCGATCCCCTGTGAAGCGCCGTGGGGGTCATGCGGGCGACGGGCGCATTGACGGACCAGCGGCCCCGCAACCAGGCTGGGCGGGTGGCGCTGCGCGTGGTCTTCGCGGAGGACAACTACCTGGTCCGCGCGGGTACGGCCGCCCTGCTCGCCGAGACGGACGACCTCGAGCTCGTGTCGGCGGTCGGTACCGGGGCCGAGCTGCTGGCGGCCGTGCGGACGCACGCGCCGGACGCCGTGCTCACTGACGTCCGGATGCCACCGTCGTGGACGAGCGAGGGCATCGATGCGGCGCTGCAGATCCGCCGGGACCGGCCGCAGACCGGGGTCGTGGTGCTCTCGCAGTACGTCGAGCCCCGTTACGTCGCCCGGCTGCTCGAGGACGGGGCGGGGGGTATCGGCTACCTGCTGAAGGAGCGGATCGCGGATCTTGACCAGCTGGTCGATGCGCTGACCGCCGTGGCCGGGGGCGGGTCGGTGCTCGACGCGAAGGTGGTGGAGACCCTCGTGGCCCAGCGGGACCGTGGCGCGGCCGGCCCGGTGCAGAGCCTGTCGCCGCGCGAGCGCGAGGTGCTCGCGGCCATGGCCACCGGCCTCAGCAACACCGCCATCGGCCGGCGGCTGTTCCTCAGCGAGCGGGCCGTCGAGAAGAACATCAACCAGATCTTCGGCAAGCTCGGGCTGAGCCAGGAGCTGGACGTGAACCGCCGGGTCCGAGCGGTGATCACCTACCTGGACCATCAGGACCGGTAGGCCGGTCGACATGCCCGGTCCTCGGCGGTCCTGGCCCCGCGCAGCCGTGCTGGCCGGGGGGCTGCTCGGCTACGCCGCCGTGGTGTACCTGCTGGTGGTCGTCGGGATCGGTCGGCTGGTCCCCGCCGCCGGGTCGACCCGGCCGGTCCTGACCGGCCTGGCCGCCGTGGTCGTCGCCGTGACCCTAGAACCGCTGTCCCGGCGGCTCGGGTCGCTGCTGCCCGCCTCGGCCGAGGAGCGGCTGCGCCGCCTCGTCCCCGGCGGGTCTGACCCACGAGACATCGGGGCGCGTCTGGACCAGCTGGTCGCACTGGTGGGGAAGACCCTGGGAGCGACGGCCCGGGTCACGCTGACGGCTGATCTCGGCGCCGGCCTGACCGCCTCCTGGCGGTGGCCCGCTGACGACCGGACGGCGGGCGACCGGGACGCCGTGCGTCGCCCCGTCCTTCGCGGCGACCGCGTGCTGGGGGCGCTCACGGCCGCGCCTGGGGCCGGCCGAACGCTGACCCCGGTCGAGCAGCGCCTGGTGGACGATGCGGCCGATCTCGCCAGCCTGGTCATCGAGGGCGCGCGGATGGACCAGACCTTGCAGCAGCTGGTGACCGAGGCGGGTCACCGGCAGCGGGAGCTGGAGCAGTCCCGGAACCGGGTGCTGTCGGCGATGGAGGACGAGCGCCGCCGCCTGGAACGCGACATCCACGACGGTGCCCAGCAGCACCTGGTGGCCCTGGTGGTCAACCTCCGTCGGCTCCAGCTGCTGCTGGCCCGCGACCCGGAACGGGCGCGGGCCGCCGCCGGCCAGGTCCGCGAGGCCCTGCGGGACGCGGTCGAGACACTGGACCAGCTGTCCCGCGGCCTGTATCCGACCGTCCTCGCCGACGTCGGGCCCGGCGTCGCCCTCAGGTCGGCGGTCCGGGCCAGTCCGGTCCCGGTGGTGCTGCACACCGACGTCCGACGGCGCTGGCCGGCCCCGGCAGAGGGGGCCGCCTACTTCAGCGCCCTGGAGGCCGTGCAGAACGCGATCAAGCACGCCGGCGCCCGGCAGATCGTGGTGACCCTCACCGACGCCGACGACCGGTTGACGTTCGCGGTCGCGGACGACGGCCGGGGGTTCGATCCCGCGACCACGCCGCCGGGATCGGGCCTACTCAACCTGCACGACCGGGTGTCAGGCGCCGGCGGCCGGCTGACAATGACCTCGGTGCCGGGAGGCGGCACGACGGTCACCGGGTGGATTCCCGTGCCGGCTCCCCTCGCGCCGGCGACGGCGGCCTGAGGTGACCCGCTGGAGGTGGCTACCGGTGGTGGCCACGGCCGTGGTCACCGGGGTCGAGGTCGCCGTGCTCGTCGCGGCCGGGATCCCGCTGCTGTCGGAGACCACCTTCCGCAATGCCTTCCCGGTCGTCAACCTCGGCACGGTGGTCGGCGCTCTGGTCGGGGCGTTGATCCTGAGCCGCCATCCTCGGCACCGGATCGGCTGGCTCTTCTGCTGGGGCCAGCTGGGGGTTGCGACCGGCCTGCTGCTGCGGACGGTGGCGGACACCGGGGTGGCCGGCGGACTGGAGCTGCCGGCCGGGCTGGCCGGAGCCGCTGACGTGCTCGCCGTGCTTCTCGGGTCCACCTTCGCCCTGATGCTGCTGGCGGTCTGGGCGTTCCTGGCCCCCGACGGGCGACCGGCGTCGCCGCGCTGGCGGCCGTTCCTGATCGGCACCCTGGTCGCGTACGGGGTCCACTCGGTCGGGGTCCTGCTCTTCGCCGCAACCGGTGCGGCCTGGGCGCGGGACGTGGTCTTCGGCAGCGGCCAGCTCGGGGTCTATCTGGGGCTGACGGCCGCGGTGGTGAGCCTGGTCCGCCGGCTGGCCCGCTCGACGGGCGAGGCCCGGCTGCAGCTGCGCTGGCTGGCCGCCGCGGCGGTCGTGCTCGCCTCGGCGCCGATCGCCGCCGTCGTGTGCACCCTCCTCCGGGGGGCCACGCCGCTGTGGGTGATCGCACTGCTGCACGTCGGGTACCTCGGGATCCCGGTCGCCACCGGCTTCGCCGTCCTGCGCTACCGGCTCTATGACATCGACCGGCTGCTGGCGGGCTCGGTGGTGCTGGCCGTGCTGGCCGTCCTGGCGTACGCCGCGTCGGTCGTCACGGCCGGGCTGGCCGCGACCCTCCTGCCCGGGGTGACGGCCGACACCGGCTTGTCGCTCGTCGTGTTCGTGCTGGTCGTCGGGGCCTCGCAACTGGTCCGGGCGCCGGTCGGTCGCCTGGCCGACCAGCTCGTCTACGGACCGCAGGCGCTGTCCTACGAGGCGCTGGTCCGCTTCAGCCGGCAGCTGACCGCCGCCGGGCGGGACACTCCACTGCTCGACGGCGTCGCCGAGGCGGCCGGTCGGCTGGTGAGCGCGGACCGGGCCACCGCCGTGCTGACCCGGCCGGACGGCACGGAGCAGCGGGCCACCTGGGCGGCCGGGTCCGTTCCCCGCCCGGACCGGACAGCCCCCTGGGTGGTGCCGGTCCGGCATGCCGGCCAGGACGTCGGGCGCCTGGAGGTGGCGGTGCCCGACTTCGCCGGGAGTCCCGGCCGGCGCCGGCGACTGATCGCCGCCTTGGCCGAACGGGTCGCCGAGCCGTTCGCCCACCTCCGGCTGGAGGCGGAGCTACGGAGCCGGGCGGCCGAGCTCGAGCGGATCAACGCGTCGGTCGTGGCGTCCCGCGCCCGCCTGTTCGCGGCGCGCGACGTCGGTCGACGACAGGTGGCCGACCGGATCTCCGGCGAGGTGGTGGCGCCGCTGAGGCCGCTCGACGCACACCTCTCGACCGTGGAGCGGGTGGCGGCCTCCGATCCCGCGGCCGCGGCAGCCGAGACGGACCTCGCACTCACCGCCACCGGGGCGGCCATCGATCAGCTGCGCCAGATCACCAGCACGGTCTACTCCCGGCTCCTCGCCGATCGGGGGCTGGCGGCCGCCCTGGCCGCCGAGGGGCAGGGACGGATCCGCATCCAGCCGGCGGACCCGCCACGCTGGCCGACCGCCGTCGAGTCGGTGCTGTTCGCGAGCTGCCTCGACGTCCTCCGGGTCGTCGCCGGGCCGGTCACCGTCCGGTTGTCCTCGATCGACAGCCAGGCGGAGGCGCGCCTGGTGCTGCCCCCGCCGGGTCCGACCGAGACCGGGTTGGCCGGCGTCGTCGAGCGGATCGAGGTGCTCGGCGGCGAGGTGGTCGACCAGGGCCCGGTCATCGCGCTCCGGCTGCCCCTGGTCAGCGTCGGGCCTGGTCCCACCTCGTCCTGAGCTGGCGGCGCAGCGCCTCCAGCCGTTCCGGGCCCAGCTCGGACTTGCCCAGGGCCAGCAGGACCCCGGCCTCCCGGACCCGATCGGCGCCCAGCGCCTCGGTATCGGTGGAGATCATCACCACCTCGGGTGCGGGCTGGGTCGCGCGGAGGGACCGGGCGGCCGCGACGCCGTCGATGCCGGGAAGGCGCAGGTCCATGAACACCACGTCGGGGGCGGTGGCCCCCGCGAGTGCGACCGCCTCCTCGCCGCTGGTCGCCACCCCGACCACGGCGTAGCCGCCGACGGCCTCGAGCAGGCCGGACAGCGCCGTCCGGTAGACCGCCTGGTCATCGACGATCAGCACGCGGAGGGCTGGTGGCTGGGTCATCACCGACCAGGCTAGAGGGCGGCGCGGACCGGCCTGCTCG
>CAXTVE010000016.1:16371-18072 GCA_964247485.1 uncultured Propionibacteriaceae bacterium | reverse complement strand
TCCCCCCGGTCCCCCTGCGGCGGCTGCGGCTGGACCCGGATCGGCTACGCCGCCGTCGACACGCCGCTGGCCGGCCGGCTGCCCGTCGTCGGCGTGGCCGGACTCAGCTTCGCGGTGGCCCTGGTCGCCCAGCTGGTCGGCTGGGCGGCGTGGACCTGGTGGTCGCGGCGCGGGGCGCGCACCGGGCGGGTGCGTCCGGTCCTGCTGGCCGGCGCTGCGGTCGTCGCCCTGCTCGCCGTGGCCGCGAGCCTCCGGCTCTACCAGATCGAACCGGCGGACCCGGCGGCCGGCACCGTGAACGTCGGCATCGTGCAGGGCAACATCCCCGGCCGGGGGATCGAGGCGATGGGCCGGGCCCGCTCGGTGACCAACAACCACCTGTCCGAGACCGTCAACCTGATGACCCGGGTCCGGCTGGGCCAGCAGGCGCCGCCGGACTTCCTGCTCTGGCCGGAGAACTCCACCGATATCGACCCCACCGCCGACGCGGTCACCCGGCTCACCGTGGACGCCGCCGCCCAGGTGGCCGGGCGGCCCATCCTGGTCGGGGCGGTGATGCGGGGTCCCGGTCCCGACGAACGGCAGACCACCGCGCTGTGGTGGGTGCCGGGGCAGGGACCGCAGGCCCGCTACGACAAGCAGAACCTGGTGCCGTTCGGTGAGTGGATCCCCTTCCGGGCGCAGCTCAAGCCGCTGATCCCAATCCTGGCCCAGGTGGGGGCGCAGTCGGTGCCCGGCACCGAGCCGGGGGTGCTGGAGGTCGACCTCGGTGGCCGGACGGTACGCCTCGGTGACATCATCTGCTTCGAGCTCGCCTACGACCAGACTGTGCACGAGACGGTGGCCGGCGGCGCTCAGGTGCTGCTGGTGCAGAGCAACAACGCCACCTACGGCGGGACCGGGCAGATCGAGCAGCAGTTCGCGATCACCCGCGCCCGGGCCATGGAGCTGCGGCGGGAGATCGCGGTGGCCACCACCAACAGTGTCTCGGGCTACATCG
This sequence comes from uncultured Propionibacteriaceae bacterium, assembly GCA_964247485.1. Lineage (GTDB taxonomy): Bacteria > Actinomycetota > Actinomycetes > Propionibacteriales > Propionibacteriaceae > Microlunatus. The sequence goes on along the minus strand of CAXTVE010000016.1, from coordinate 17,072 downwards.
ACCGGGACGGTCGGGTGGTGGAGCGCACCGCCGAGTTCAGTGCCGCGAGCAGTGTGGTCGCGATGCCGCTGCGCACCGGGCTGACCCCGGCGCTGCGGGTCGCGCCCTGGTTCGAGCGCGGGATGGCAGGACTGGCACTGGTCGCCGCGCTGCTCGGCGCGCTGCAGGTCCGCCGGAGCCGCCGGGCGGCCGTACGGGTGTCGGCGGTCGAGAAGCCCGACCCGACGGAGCGCCCGGTCGAGGTCGGCGGGGTCCGGTGAGCGAACCGGCCGCCTCCCCGTCGACAGGCTCGGGGCGGGTGCTGGTCATCATCCCCACCTACAACGAGGCCGAGAACCTCGGGCCGATCGTGACCCGGGTGCGGGCCGCGGTACCGAACGCGCACATCCTGGTCGCCGACGACAACTCCCCGGACGGCACGGGGCGGCTGGCCGACGAGCTGGCGGCCGACGACGACCAGGTGCACGTGCTGCACCGGCTGGGCAAGGAGGGCCTGGGCGCGGCGTACCTGGCGGGTTTCGGCTGGGGGATCGACGCCGGCTTCGATGTCCTGGTCGAGATGGACGCCGACGGTTCCCACCAGCCTGAGCAGCTGCCGGACCTGCTGGCCGCACTGGTCGACGCCGACCTGGTGCTGGGGTCCCGCTGGGTGAGCGGCGGCCAGGTGGGACACGGGACGAAATCGTCCAGGACGATCATGC
>CAXTVE010000016.1:0-16361 GCA_964247485.1 uncultured Propionibacteriaceae bacterium | reverse complement strand
GGGTCAAGGGCGGGCGGGTCGTCAACTGGCCGAAGTCACGCGAACTGCTGTCGCGCGGCGGCAACCTGTGGGCCCGGCTGGCCCTGGGCATCCCGCTGCGCGATGCCACCGGCGGCTACCGCGCCTTCCGCCGGGAGACACTGCTGGGTCTTGGTTTGAACAACGTCGCATCTGCGGGATACTGCTTCCAGGTTGACCTGGCGTGGCGGGGGCTCAAGGCGGGCTACCGAGTGGTAGAGGTGCCCATCATCTTCGTCGAACGGGAACGCGGAGACTCCAAGATGAGCCGCAGGATCGTGGTCGAGGCGCTGGTCCGGACCACGCTCTGGGGTGTGGCGCATCGCGCGCAGCAGCTGCGCCGTCGGTGGAGTCGACCCGAGGTGACCGGGTGAGGTTGAAGCGGGGCTGGCCGCTTCTCCTGCTCATCGCCCTGCTGGTCGGGCTGCCCATCCTCGAGGTCGTGATCCTCGTCCAGGTCGCCGACCAGGTCGGCATCTGGCCGACGTTGGCGACGCTCGTCATCCACGCGGTCGGCGGCGGGCTGCTGATGCGGCACGAGGGCCGGCGCGCCTGGCGGGCGCTGACCAACGCGTACACGACCGGGAAGGTGCCGACCGGACACCTGGCCGATGCCGCGCTGATCCTCGTCGGTGGCATGTTCTTGATGATGCCGGGCTATCTCAGCGACGTGGTTGGCTTCCTGTTCCTGTTCCGCTGGACCCGCCCGTTCGCCCGCAAGCTGATCGCCTTCTTCATCGCGCGGCAGCAGCGTGGTGGGCCCACCCCGCGTCGGTGGTCCGGTCCGGGCGACTCGTTCACCGTGCCGATCAAGTCGGCCGACGGCGGACCCAAGCGCGCCGGGGACCCGACCATCATCCCGGGAGAGGCCGAGCCCCTCTGATCCGGTGCGCTCGCACCCGGTGCTTGTGCGCGACTACGCCGTCTTCTTGCGGCTGCGCGATGAGCTGACACCGGCCGTACCGGCCCGCATCAGGTCGAGGCGCTCAGCCAGCAGGTCCTCCAGCTCAGCGATCGAGCGGCGCTCGCGGAGCATGTCCCAGTGCGTCCGCACCGGCTTCTCGTCCTTCCGCTCCGGCCGCTCCCCGTCCGAGCGGAGCGACTCCGCGCCGCAGCGCGGGCACTCCCACAGCGACGGGATCTCGGCCTCGGCCGCGAACACCAGCGAGAAGTGGTGCTCCCGCGGACAGTCGTAACCGACTTCCTGGCGGGCGGCGAACTCGACGCCGGCCTCGTCCTCGAAACTTTTGGCCCCGAGACCGGTGCCCTTCAACGAGCGATCAGCCATCTGAAAACCTCCGTACCGATCCTGACGATTGCCTGTCCCCGAGAGATGAACTCCCGGGGCCCGGAGATTGTTCCGAGCCCGGCTATACCAGCTGTTCGGAGACCAACGCCCGTTGTCTTGGCGGAGAGGTCACCTTGAGCATCGCCACCGCTCCTATACCCAGCACCAGCGCGATCCCCACGATTCCCGCCCGGTCGGAAAACAGGTAGGAGAACAGGGCGAACAGCCCCGGTGCGAGGAACGACGCCGCCCGGCCCGTGGTGGCGTACAGGCCGAACATCTCACCCTCCCGACCCTGCGGTGCGACCTGGGCCAGGAAGGAGCGCGAGCTGGCCTGGGCGGGCCCGACCCACAGCGTGAGGATCAGGCCGAACACCCAGAACATCGTGGTGCCCTGGGCGAACAGCAGGATGACCGCGGTGGTGATCAGGCCGACCAGCGAGATCATGATGATCCGCTTGGGACCGACCCGGTCCTCGACCCGCCCGAGCACGAGCGCCCCCAGCGCGGCCGTCACATTGGCCACGATGCCGAAGATCAACACCGTGTCGGTGGCCATCCCGTAGACGCTGACCGCCAGGATGGCGCCGAAGGAGAAGATCGCGGCCAGCCCGTCGCGGTAGAGGGCGGAGGCGACCAGGAACCAGACCGCGTTCCGGTCGCGGGCGAACAGCCTCTTCACGTCGGCGACCAACAGCTGGTAGGAGGCGAAGAAGCTGACCCGGCGGCGCTCGGGCCCCGGTGCGAGCTCCGGCACCGTGAACAGCACGGGCAGCGCGAACAGCGCGAACCAGACCGCGGAGAACACCGCGAGCGCGCGGATGTTCAGGCCGCCGTCGGACGTCACCCCGAACCAGCCCACCTCGGGGGCGATGAACCCCACGTAGCAGATCAGCAGCAGCACGATGCCGCCGAAGTAGCCCATCGACCAGCCGAACCCGGACACCCGGCCCACCGTCTCCGGGGTCGACACCTGGGGCAGCATCGCGTTGTAGGAGACGCCGGCGAACTCGGAGAACACGGCGCCGGCGGCAAGCAGGACCAGAGCGATCCCGAGGTACGCGGGGTCGTCCCGGACGGCGAACAGGCCGAACATCACCGCCACCACGAAGGCCGACCAGACGGCCAGGCTGCGCTTGCGGTGGCCGCCGGCGTCGGACCGCTGCCCGGTGACCGGGGCGATCAGCGCAACCAGCAGGCCGGCCGCCGCGCTGGAGATGCCCAGCCAGGTGTTCGCCGACAGACCGCCCGGCTCGGCGTCGCCGACCACGCCACGGACGATGTAGGGACCGAAGACGAAGGAGGTGATGACGGCGTTCCAGGCCGCCGACCCCCAGTCCCACAGGCTCCAGGCGAACACCTGCCGGCGTCCTACCGGTGTGGTCATGGGCTGCCCTCCTCGGTGGCGTCGGGTCCGGTCCACAGGCTGTGGGCGGCCAGAACGTCCCTCAACACGTCGATGCGGTCGGTGAAGATGCCGTCCACGCCGAGCTCGATCAGCTCGGTCATCACCTGGGCGTCGTCGACGGTCCAGATCTGCACCCGCTTGCCGGCGCGGTGCACGGCCCGGACGAGGCTGGGGGTGAGCACCCGGATCGGGCGGCCCCGGAACGGGTAGGCGATCGGCAGCTGCAGCACCGGCGCCGGGCTGTTCAGCGCCCAGGTCAGCCAGGGGGTGAAGCGGTTGAGGGCGACGCCGGCCGAGCTGGCGGCCGAGGCCACGCGGGGCCCCAGCCGCCGCCGCAGCCGGTGCAGCCGGGTCACGCCGAAGGAGGTCACGCAGACCCGGTCGTACGCCTCGTGCTCGGCGATGGCGGCGGCCAGCAGATCGACCGCGCCGTCGGACTTCGCATCGATGTTGAACCGGGCGGCGGGGAATGCCTCGAGCAGCTCGGCCAGCGTCGGGATCGGGTCCCGGCCGCCGACCCGGGCCAAGGCGACCTCGGCGTACGGCAGCCGGGTGATCCGTCCGGTGCGGTCGGTCGCCCGGTCGAGCTGGATGTCGTGGAAGGCCACCAGCACCCCGTCCGTGGTGGCGTGCACGTCGGTCTCCAGGTAGGAGTAGCCGAGCTCGACGGCCTGGGAGAAGGCGTGGAGGGTGTTCTCGCGGCCCCGGTTGGGTTCGTAGAGCGCGCCGCCCCGGTGCGCGTACGCGGCGAAAGGCCGGTCGAAGTAGGGGTACCTCTCGGCCCTCATGGGCCGGACTTTACAGCCCGGGCAGCCGCAGCAGCGTCGACTCGACGAAGCCCGGGAGCCAGCCGGGCACGCCCAGGATGAACATGTAGCTGTAGCCGATGCTCCCGCAGACCGCGAAGAAGGCGACCCAGAACAGCACCTTGCGCCCGCGCGACCAGGCCTGGTAGCGCTTGAGCTGGAGCTTGAACCAGCCCATCAGCCGGTTGGCCCACTCGAACTCACTCGACCAGATGGCCAGGCCGAGGAGGACCAGGGGAATCCCACCCGGTCCGGGGATGGGCCCGCTGACGAAGCCGAGACAGATGAAGAACAGGCCGGCCAACGCCACCCCGAAGCGGTAGACCGCGAGCTGGCGCGGGTTCTGCCGGATCTTCCGGCGCCACCGCCAGCGGTCCTCCTCCGGTTCGAGCAGGACGTGGTGGTCGTCGTCGCTCGCCTCCGCGGGGCCGGCCGGATCGATCGTCGCTGTGCCGTGGTCGCGCTCGAGTGCCCTACCGCCATCGGCCCCGGCTGACATGGGCCCCACTCTAGGCGGCGGGGCAAGGTGCGAGAATCACGGTGACCAAGGCTCAGCAGAAGTTTGGGAAACGGAGCGATGACCGGTCTCCCGGTGATCCTGTCGATCCAGTCGTCGGTGGCCTACGGGCACGTCGGCAACAGCGCCGCGACCTTTCCGCTGATGCGGATGGGCGTCGAGGTGTGGCCAGTGCTCACGGTGCACTTCTCCAACCACACCGGTTACCCGAGCTGGCGCGGGCCGCTGCTCGCGGCCGACGAGGTGGCCGACGTCGTCCGCGGCATCGAGGAGCGGGGGGTGCTGGGCCGGGTCGGCGCGGTGCTGTCGGGCTACCAGGGCGACCCGGACGTCGGGGACGTGGTGCTCGCCGCCGTGGCCCGGGTGCGCAAGCACAACCCGGACGCGCTCTACTGCTGCGACCCGGTGATGGGTGACGTCGGCCGCGGTTTCTACGTGCGGCCGGGCATCCCGGCCCTGCTGCGGGCCCGGGTGGTGCCGGCCGCCCAGCGGGTCACCCCGAACCAGTGCGAGCTGGAGGCGTTGACCGGACGGCCGACGGGCACCACGGCCGAGCTGCTGGCGGCAGCCGATGAGGTCCGGGCGCTGGGCCCGGACGTCGTGCTGGTCACCAGCGCCGCGCTGGCCGACGGCGACCCCGGCTCGATCGCGATGATCGCGGTGGACGGAGCCGCGGCCTGGGCCGTGACCACGCCGCGCCTGCCGCGTACGTTCACCGGCGCCGGGGACCTGACCGCGGCCGTCTTCCTGGCCCACCGGCTGCGCGGCGCTGACCTGCCGACCGCCCTGGCCGACACCGCCGCGGCGGTCTACGGGGTGCTGCGGGGGCCGGGCGACGCCGGGGACCCCGCGCGGGCCCTGGCCACCGGCCAGGCCGAGCGGGTCCACCCCTCCCAGCGCGGCCTCGCCACCCGGCTGCGCTAGCCGCAGCCGGATCGCGCCGCCGCCACCCTCTCGCCGCAGCGGGCCGGAAACCTATGCCGGCATAGGTTTCCGCAGGACAGCCGCGAGACCAGCTCAGTCGCGGAAGACCTCGATGCTGGCGCCGAGGGCGTTGAGGCGGTTGGCCAGGTCCTCGTAGCCGCGGTTGATCACGTACACGTCGCGCAGCTGCGACGAGCCGCGGGCCGCGAGCATCCCGAGCAGGATGCACACCGCCGGGCGCAGCGCGGGCGGGCAGACCACCTGCTGGCCGCGCCACCGGGTCGGGCCCTCCACCTGGATCCGGTGCGGGTCGAGCAGCTGGACCCGGGCGCCGAGGCGGTTCAGCTCGGTCAGGTAGATCGCCCGGTTCTCGTACACCCAGTCGTGGATGATCGTCTTGCCCTCCGCCGTGGCCGCGATGACGGCGAAGAACGGCAGGTTGTCGATGTTCAGCCCCGGGAAGGGCATCGGGTGGATCTTGTCGATGGGGGAGCGCAGCTGCGAGGGGTGCACGGTCAGGTCGGCGAGCCGGGTGTGGCCGTTGGCCGCCTTGTACTCCTCGCTCAGGGTGAACTGCAGCCCCATCTCGGTCAGCACCGCCAGCTCGATCTCCAGGAACTCGATCGGCGCCCGGCGGATGGTCATCTCCGACTGGGTGACGATCGCCGCGGTCAGCAGGCTCATCGCCTCGATCGGGTCCTCCGACGGCGCGAACTCCACGTCGGCGTTGATGCTCTCGCACCCGATGACCCGCAGCGTGGTGGTGCCGATGCCGTCGATCTTGACCCCGAGCGCGGTCAGGAAGACGCACAGGTCCTGGACCATGTAGTTGGGGCTGGCGTTGCGGATGGTGGTCAGGCCGGGGGAGAGGGCGGCGGCGAGCAGCGCGTTCTCGGTCACCGTGTCACCGCGCTCGGTGAGGGTGATCGGGGTCTGCGGTTCGACCGACTGGTCGACGGTGCAGTGGTAGAAGCCGTCGGTCGGGGTCACGTCCAGGCCGAAGCGGCGCAGCACCTGCAGGTGCGGCTGGATCGTCCGCGCCCCCAGGTCGCAGCCACCGGCGTACGGCAGCTCGAACGTGTCGTAGGAGTGCAGCAGGGGCCCGAGGAACATGATCACCGACCGGGTCCGCCGGGCGGCCTCGATGTCCATCTCCCCGAGGTCCAGCCGCTCCGGCCGCACCAGCTCGAGGTCGTTGCTGTCCTCCAGCCAGCGGGCCTGGACGCCGATGCTGGTCAGCACCTCGAGGATCCGGTGCACCTCCTCGATCTTGGCGATGCCGCGGAAGACGGTGCGCCCGCGGTTGAGCAGGCTGGCGCAGAGCAGGCCGACGGCGGCGTTCTTGGAGGACCGTACGTCGATGGTGCCGTTGAGCTTGGCCCCGCCCTCCACCCGCAGGTGCTGCGGGCCGCTGCCGGGGACCGAGATCAGCGTGGAGTCCAGCGCGGCTGCGATCCGGTTGACCATCTCCAGGCTGAGGTTCTGGCTGCCCGCCTCGATCCGGTGCACCGCGCTCTGGCTGGTGCCGAGCACGTCGGCCAGCTGGGTCTGGGTCAGGCCACGGTGCTTGCGGGCATCTCGGATCAGGCCCCCGATTCGGTCCAAGTACGTCTCCGTCACGCGGAGCACGGTATCTCATATATGAGTTAATCCCCGCCGAATCGCCGACCAATGGACAGGTCAGGGCGGTGGCTGCCCGCTCAGCCGTCCCCCTAGAGTTGACGCATGTCCAAACCCTATGACGTCGTCGTGCTCGGTGCCGGCCCCGGCGGGTACGTGGCCGCGGTGCGCTCTGCGCAGCTGGGGCTCAAGACGGCCATCATCGAGCTGAAGTACTGGGGCGGGGTCTGCAACAACGTCGGCTGCATCCCGACGAAGTCGCTGTTGCGCAACGCCGAGATCGCCCACATCTTCAACCACGAGGCCGACACGTTCGGCATCGGCGGCAACGCGACCTTCGACTTCGGGGTGGCCTGGAAGCGCAGCCGGTCCACCGCGGACCGGATGGCCAAGGGCGTGCACTACCTGATGAAGAAGAACAAGATCACCGAGATCGACGGCTGGGCGACCTTCACCGATCCGCACACGTTCTCGGTCGAGCTGAACGGTGGCGGTACGGACACCGTCACCTTCGACAACCTGATCCTCGCCGCCGGGGCGACGACGCGACTGCTCCCCGGCACCTCGCTCAGTGAGCGCGTCGTCACCTACGAGGAGCAGATCATGACCGACTCGGTGCCGGAGTCGATCATCATCGCCGGCGCCGGGGCGATCGGGGTCGAGTTCGCGTACGTGCTGGCCAACTACGGGACCCAGGTCACCATCGTGGAGTACCTGGATCGGATGGTCCCGCTGGAGGAGCCCGAGGTCTCCACCGAGCTGGCCAAGCAGTACAAGAAGCTGGGCGTCACCGTGCTGACCGGCACCAAGGTCGAGACGATCGACGACTCCGGCGACAAGGTCAAGGTGACGGTCTCGCCCGCCAAGGGCGGGGACAGCAAGGTGCTCGAGGCCGACAAGGTGATGCAGGCGATCGGCTTCGCACCGCGGACGCAGGGCTACGGCCTCGAGGCCGCCGGGGTCAAGCTGACCGAGCGTGGGGCGGTCGAGATCGACGACTCGATGCGGACCAACGTGCCGCACATCTACGCGATCGGCGACTGCACCGGCAAGTTGCTGCTCGCCCACACGGCCGAGGCGCAGGGCATCGTGGCGGCGGAGACCATCGCGGGCGCGGAGACCATGCCGGTCAACTACGACATGATCCCGCGGGCGACCTACTGCCAGCCGCAGATCGGCTCGTTCGGCTACACCGAGGCGCAGGCGAAGGACAAGGGCTACGACGTCAAGACGGCCAAGTTCCCGTTCACCGCGAACGGCAAGGCGCACGGGCTGGGGGAGGCGGTCGGCTTCGTCAAGCTGGTGGCCGATGCCAAGTACGGTGAGATCCTCGGTCTGCACATGATCGGGCCGGACGTGACCGAGCTGCTGCCCGAACTGACCCTGGCCCAGCTGTGGGACCTGACCGCGGATGAGGTCGCGCGCAACGTGCACGCCCACCCGACGCTGTCCGAGGCGCTGAAGGAAGTGGCGCACGGGATCTCCGGCCACATGATCAACTTCTAATTGGACTGGTCGCTCTCGCGACTGCGCTCTACTCCGCCGGCGTCGTCGGCGTCGTCGGCGCTCGACGAGGAAAAGCGTCTCGTCTCACTTCTCCTCCGTCCGGCGGCGCGCAGTCTTCCGACGCTCGCGACCTGACGGGGGCCGGCCGTGGGTCTTGTGGCGGCGCGCCTCCCGCCGCCGCCGTCGGCCTGGCGGGAGTTTCCCCTGACAACCCTAGGAAACGTAACTCTTTGACATACTGAGGTCAGCTTGTGGGGGTCGAGCATTTCTCCCCCCGCGTGCGAGAGGACCTCCTGTGAAGCCGTCGCTGCCGCGACCAGCCTGGTGGCTGGCCGTCCTGATGTCGCTCGGACTCGTGCTCGGCGGGCTGCCGTCGACCGCGCAGGCGGCATCGGGCACCTGCACGTCAACGCCGTTCCGGAGCAACCCGGGCGCGGGCATCGTCTACCGCGTGCCCGCCGTCGTGATGACCAGCCGCGGCACCCTGCTCGCCTTCGCGGAACGCCGCCGGGGCACCAGCCCGACCAACGACACCGGTGACGTCGAGGTGGTGGTGGCCCGCTCGACCACCCGCGGCTGCTCCTGGAGCAAGCCGCGCAGGATCGCCGACCGCGGCCGGGACACGGTCGGCAACCCGGTGCCGGTGTTCGACCGGGAGACCGGGACGGTCCTGCTCTTCACGGTCGCGCGGGCGCGCGGCGGCGGCTCGACGAGCCGCGGGCTCCACCTGCAGCGCAGCACCGACGACGGCCGAACCTTCACGTCCTACAGCAAGGCCCGGGTCGACGTCGGCAAGATCCGTGGTTGGCACGGTGGCCTGACCGGTCCCGGCCACGGCATCCAGCTGCGGTCGGCCAAGAGCCCGCACCGCGGCCGGCTCGTCATCCCGATGGGCTACAAGCGGAACAACCGCTACGGCGTCTACGGCCTGATCAGCGACAACCACGGCAAGAGCTGGCGCGTCGGCTACGACGCCGCGACCGACGGCCGGATCGAGGGCACGGTCGCCGAGCTGGCGGACGGCCGGGTGTGGGTCAGCTACCGCAACCGCAACGTGAACGCGTCGCTCGGCAGCGGGCGGGTGGGGGCCTTCTCCCGTGACGGCGGGTCTTCGCTCTCCGGACCGCTCAAGCGAGCCGGGCTGCCGGTGGTCTCGGTGCAGGGGACCGCGCTGGGGCTGACCGGTCGCTACGCCGGCACGCTGCTGTTCTCCTCACCCGCCGGCCGGGACGAGACCCGCCGCGAGCGGATGGCGATCTTCGCCAGCTCGGGCTCGCGCATCTCCACGAGCTGGCGGACGCCGTACCAGTTGAACCGGGAGAACCGGCCGGCGGCGTACTCCGACCTCGTCCAGATGAGCGACACCACGATCGGCATCCTGTACGAGACCGGGAGGCGGTCGTGGAAGGAGCGCATCGTGTTCCGGAGCATCCGGCTCTCCGCCATCCTCTGACCGGCGGGCCGCGGCTGACCAGGTGGCCAGTGGTCCGCAGGCCCGGCGGTCGTCAGAGGGCCCGGCGGGAGGCGACGATCGGGCAGAGGAACGGGTCCTTGCCCGCCAGCCCGACGGTGTTGAGGTAGCCGATCACGGTCCGGTAGGCCTGCCACAGGGTCGTCTGGGTGTAGGGGATGCCCTCGGCGGCGCAGTACGCCGCGACGAGGGGCTGCGCCCGGCGCAGGTTGGGCCGAGCCATCGACGGGAACAGGTGGTGCTCCACCTGGTAGTTCAGACCGCCCATGAAGATGGCCATCGGCCGGCCACCGGAGATGTTACGGCTCATCAGCACCTGACGGCGGAGGAAGTCGAGCTTCAGCTTCGGTGACACCAGCGGCATGCCGATGTGGTTCGGGGCGAACGAGAAGCCCATGTAGAAGCCGAACACCGCCAGCTGGATGGCCAGGAACGCCGCCGCCTTGCCGGGGGACAGCACGAGGAAGGCCAGGGCGACCAGACCGCCGAGGCGTACGGCCAGGAAGGTCGTCTCCACCCACCGGCGCTCGATCTTGTCCCGGCTGAACACCCGCTGGATCCCCTCCCAGTGCATCGAGGCCCCCTCCAGCAGCAGGATCGGGAAGAAGTACCAGCCCTGGTGGGCGACCAGCCAGCGCAGCAGCGGGCTGCGGTGCCGGGTGGCCATAGCCGGCGTGAAGGCCACGGCCACGGACGCGATGTCGGGGTCGGCGCCCTCGGTATTGGGCTTGGCGTGGTGCCGGGTGTGCTTGCTCTGCCACCAGCCGTAGCTGATGCCGACGAACAGGTTGGCCACGATCAGGCTGGCCCAGTCGTTCCAGCGGCCGGACTTGAAGATCTGCCGGTGGGCGGCGTCGTGGCCGAGGAAGGCGATCTGGGTCATCAGCACGGCGAGTACGGCGGCGGAGACCAGCTGCCACCAGGAGTCCCCGATCCAGACGAACCCGGTGACCCAGGCGGCGAGGAGCAGCACGGCACCGGTCAGCTTGGCCCAGTAGTAGCCGTAGCGGCGGCGCATCAGGCCCAGCTCGTGGACGCGGCGGGTCAGGGCGGTGAAAGAACTGCCGGCGCGTTCGGGCGGGGTCGCGTCCCGGGTCGGAAGGAGAGTGGTCAAGAGTTGGGATCCCGTCACGAGGTGGTCCCGGAAGTTGTCTGGGCGGCAGCGTAAATCGCTTGCGGGCGCGGCGTGACCGCGGCGGCTCCGACCCCAGGCCGACTGTCTTCGTGCAGTGCCCCGAGTATACGGCGTACGCAAGCATTGCGGCCGGTACGAAACCAGCCGAGGTGGACCGGAGCGCGGAGCGGCTATTGTTCCGATGTTGCCTGTCCACCCGGCATAGAGGAACCGAGCAGCCATGGACCCGGAAGATTTCGCTGACCGTCCCGCGCCCTTCGAGCGGCGGGTGGCGGAGGAGGCTGACCTACAGGACAGCCTACGGAGCCTGTCCCGCCTGGCCTCGGCCAGCCTGGAGCTGGAGAATCTGCTCACCCAGGTCGCCACCTATGCCGTGCAGGCCATCCCGGGGGCTGATGGGGCCGGCCTCACGCTGCTGGAGCGGGACCGACCGGACACGGTCGTGGCCACGGCCTCGTTCGTCACCGAGATCGACGACATCCAGTACTCCCTGGGCCAAGGACCCTGCATCATGGCAGCCAGTGAAGGCCACTTCGTGCTGTCCGGATCCATCGGAGGCGACGCCCGTTGGCCCCGGTTCGGGGGCCGGGTGGCCCGGATGGGCGTGCACAGCGTGGTGTCGCTGCCGCTGGTGACCCCGGACGGGGTCGTGGGGGCGATGAACATCTACGCCCACGCCAAGGATGCGTTCGATGACCGGTCGGCCGAGCTGGGCATGCTCTTCGCCGTACCGGCCGCCATTGCCGTGCAGAACGCCCACGTGCTCGCCCAGACCCGGCGGCTGGCCGACCAGCTACAGCAGGCGCTGCTCGTCCGGGGGGTGGTCGATCGGGCGGTGGGCATCCTGATGAGCCGGAGTGGCGGGACCGAGACCGAGGCCATGCAACGGTTGCGAGACGTCAGCCAGTCAGAGCACCGCAAGCTGGCCGTCGTCGCCCAGAACATCGTCGACGAGGCCGTACGCCGGGCGAACGCCCGGCACCGGAGCGCCCCGCCGGCGTAGCGCTTGGCCGCCGCGCCCGGAGGCGCGTACCGTGGGCACTGACGCGGCCGTCTGTGCTCTGGTCCGTAATGGCCGCCACCTGTGATCCCAGCAACCGGCTGGACCACACCTTGCGACACTGAGCCGGCGGGCGGATCCGCTTCTTCGGAGCTTTCCCCGTGGATCTCCCCACCGTGCTCGCCCGGCATCTGCGTGATCTGGTGGACGGTCTGGAGACCGGCGAGGACAGCCTCGGTCCCGCCCTGAGCGCCCTGGTGCAGGACCTGGACACCGCCGTCTCGTCCTACCTCGGGCTGCGGCTGACCCTGGTCCTCGACGGCTGGCCGGTCACCCTGACCGCCTTCCCCCCGCTCGACGGGGTGCGGCCGGTGACGTCGCTGCGGCTGGGCCTGGGGGCTCTCGGCCCCGGGTTCGACCCGGCCAGCCAGGTCGTCTTCTACGCCGGCACCCCCGGAACCTTCGTCGACCTGGCGGCTGACCTCGCGCACGTGCACGGACCACGGTCGAGCGTCGTGCTCGACCTCGATCTCCCGCCGCTCAGTGTCGTGTCGGGACTCACCGGTGTGAGCGAGTTCACGGCGATCAACCGGGCCCTGGGCGTGCTGCTCGAGCGCGGCCAGGATCTGCACCAGGCACGGGCGACGCTGCACCACCGCGCCGGGGCCGCCGGGATGGACCTGCCGGGTTACGCCGCACGGCTGCTCGAGGAGCAGCTACCCGGCGGCAGCCTCGCCTGACCGGTCCAGGCGCCCGGTCAGGATGACGTCGTCGGCGAGCTGACGCAGCTTCGTGTTGGTGTCCTGAGAGTGTCGCAGCAGCACGGCAAAGGCCTGCTCGGCCGTGATCCGGTAGCGAGCCATCAGGATGCCCTGAGCCTGACCGACCCGGTTGCGGGCCTCCACCGCATGACTGAGGCTCACCCGGCTGTTCACGTTCCGGGCCGCCGCACCGGCGTGCCGCCCCAGCAGGTCGGCCAGCTCGGCGTACGCGTCCAGGGCATGCTGCCCCTTGGTGAACCAGAACAGCCGGGTCGCCTCCCGGCTCGGTCGCCGGTCGAGGGGTACGACCAGGACCGAGTGCCAGCCGTCCGGCAGCCGCGTCCGGTCGACCATCGCGCTGGGTCCGGCGAGCAGGCCCTGTCGGTCGGCGGCCGCGACGACGAGCTCGGCCTGGCCAACTGAGGTGGTGGGATCGCCGTACCGCACGGCCAGCAGGGACCAGGCGCGGTTGCGGCGCGCGACGACCAACGCACCGTCGGCCGGGACGAGGGCGAGGGATTCCTCGGTCAGCCGCGGCCACAGCTCGTCCAGGTCAGCGGCATCCCCCAGCCGATCGGCCGCCCCGGCCAGGGCGACGGCGCACGCCAAATCCGCCGGCCCGGGTGGGGGCGGCTTGACACCCACGTCAGACGGGTAAGACAGAGACACGAGCAAGGCACCTTTTCGATGCGCGGAGCCCGAGGTTCCCTGGCGGTGCGCGGGTTGCACTCGTCTCAGCGGCCAAGATTCGGCGGCTGGGGCGGCCCAGGGCGGCTGCGAACAGCAACCCTTATTACACCTGATGGCGGCTCAGTGATCAAGGGTGTGCCGCGTCACGCGGAGACGTGCAGATCGCAGGTTCTGCTTATGCGGTCTCGCGCTGGACGAGAGCTGTGTTCAGGATCCGGCCGCGCTCGGCCGGCGGGTCGCCGGCCAGGATCCGCAGCAGCAGGTCGGCCATCTCGGCGCCGGTCTCGGTCGATGGCTGGCGGACCGTGGTGAGCAGCGGCGGCTCGCTGACCGCGGCCGTGTTGTCGTCGTAGCCGACCACGGCGACGTCGTCGGGTACCCGTCGGCCGGTGTCGGCCAGCACACCGAGCGCGCCCCGGGCCATCAGGTCGCTGGCCACGAACACCGCATCCAGCTCCGGGTGGTCAGCGAGCAGCTCACGCATCGCCCGCGCTCCGCTGAGCAGGCTGAAGTCGCCGTGGGCGACCGCCGTGTCGGGTCGGCCGGCCGCGGCCTGGGCCCGGCGCCAACCCGCCAGCCGGTCGACGCTGGCGTGCATGTCGAGTGGTCCGGTGATGGTGGCCACGTGGCGGCGGCCGGCCCCGAGCAGGTGCTCGGTCGCCTGCTGGCCGCCGGCCACGTTGTCGACGTCGACGAAGTAGGGCGTGTCGATGCCGGGGATGCTCGGCTCCCCGCCGAACACCGTCGGCACGAGTTGGCTCAGCTCGACGAGGTCCCGTTGTCCGGCGTGATGGGATACCACCAGGGCGCCGTCGACGTTGCCGCCGGTCAGGTAGCGCCGGGTCTTGCGGCCGGGGTCGGAGCTGGAGACCAGCAGGTTGAGGACGTAGTCGGTCTCCTCCAGCCGGTCGGCGATGCCCTTGACGACCAGCGCGAGGTAGGGGTCGGAGAAGAACCAGCCGATCTCCTCCGGCACCAGCAGGGCGATGGCCTGGGTCTGGCGACTCACCAGTGTCCGCGCCGCCCGGTTGGGGGTGTAGTTGAGCTCGGAGATCGCCCGCTGGACCGCGGCGGCGATCGCCGGGCTGACCGAGGGTGAGCCGTTCACCACCCTCGACACCGTGGCCCGGCTGACGCCGGCCTCGGCCGCCACCATCTCCAGCGTCGGCGCGCTGCCCGTGGTCATGGACCGCTCCCGGGCGGCGGCGGTCCGGGGAGGCGGCGGTCAGCGATGACGTCCGCGTACGCGCGGCCCGAGTCCTTCACCGTGCGTTGCTGGGTGTCGTAGTCGACCCGGACCAAGCCGAAGCGTTTGGCGTACCCCCAGGCCCACTCGAAGTTGTCCATCAGGGACCAGTAGAAGTAGCCGCGCACCGGCACGCCCTCGTCCACCGCGTCCAGGATGGCGCCCAGGTGGTCGAGCAGGAACGCGGTGCGGTCAGGGTCGTGCACCTGCCCGTCGGGGTCGACCGTGTCGTCGTAGGCGGCCCCGTTCTCGGTCACGTAGAGATCGACCCCGGCCGGGCCGGCGTACTCCTCCTGCACCCGGACCAGCAGCCGCCGCAACCCGTCGGGCTGCACCGACCAGCCCATGGCGGTGGTCGGCAGGCCCTGCGGGTGGCTGGTCACCCCGTCCGCCGCCGGGAACGGTGACCGGGTCGGTCGGAGCGTCTCGGCACCGGCGTGGAGCTGGGCCACCGGCGCGCCGCCACCGACCAGGTCCCCCTGGTAGTAGTTGACACCGAGCACGTCGATCGGGGCCGCGATGGTGGCCAGGTCCCCGGGCCGGACGTGGTCCTCCAGGCCGAGCCCGGCGACGTCGGCCAGCACGTCGTCGGGATAGGCCGCCCGGAAGATGGGGTCGAGGAAGATGCGGTTCATCTGCCCGTCCACCGTCCGGGCCGCGTCGACGTCGGCCGGCCGGTCCGGGTCAGCCGGGTCGGCCACCGTCAGGTTGAGGGTGAGCCCGAGCGTCAATCCCGGATCGGCGGCGCGCAGGGCCTCGACCGCCAGGCCGTGGCCGAGGAGCAGGTGGTGCATCGCGGCGAGACCGGCGGCCGGGTCCTGAAGACCCGGGGCATGGGCCCCGGCGACGTGCCCGACGAACGCGGCGCACCACGGCTCGTTCAGCGTGGTCCAGACCGGCACCCGGTCGCCGAGCACCTCGTGCACGCTCATCGCGTAGTCGCGGAACCGGTACGCGGTGTCCCGGTCCCGCCAGCCGCCCCGGTCCTCCAGCGCCTGCGGCAGGTCCCAGTGGTAGAGGGTGAGCCACGGGCGGATCCCGGAGGCCAGCAGCTCGTCGACGAGCCGGGAGTAGAAATCGAGACCGGCCGGGTTGACCGGGCCCGCGTCCGGCCGGACCCGGGGCCAGGCGACCGAGAAGCGGTAGCTCTGCACCCCGAGATCGGCCATCAGAGCGACGTCGTCGGCGTAGCGGGAGTAGTGATCGCAGGCAGGAGTGCCGTCGTCACCGTCGATCACCGCGCCCGGGACGCGGCAGAACGTGTCCCAGATCGAGTCGGTCCGGCCGTCGACGCTCGTCGCGCCCTCGATCTGGAAGGCGGCGGTGGCGACCCCGAACAGGAAGGCCGGGTCGAACCGCCGGGCCGTGTGGGTCGTGATGCGGGTGTCCAGCACAGTGGTCATCCTTTCACCGCTCCCGCCATGATGCCCGAGACGAGCTGTCGGCCCGCCGCCACGAAGAGCGCGATCAGCGGCACGGTGGCCAGCACCACGCCGGCGAGGACCAGCGAGTAGTCGACGAAGTACGCCGCCTGCAGCTGCTGCAGCGCCACCGGCAGGGTGGGGTTGCCCGGGTCGAGCACGATGAACGGCCAGAAGAAGTTCGTCCAGGTGGACACGAAGGTGAACAGCGCCAGCATGGCGGCGGCCGGCCGGGCGGCCGGCAGGGCGACGTGCACGAACGTCCGCAGCATGGAGCAGCCGTCCACCCGGGCTGCCTCGATCAGCTCGTCGGGCAGCGCGTCCTGCAGGTACTGGGCCATCCAGAACACCCCGAACGCGCTGACCAGCCCGGGCAGGATGACCGTCCAGAGCCCGGCGCCCAGCCCGAACGTCTTCATGATCTTCGCGATGACGATGAACAGGGGCACGATGCCGAGCTGCACCGGCACGGCCATGGTGGCGACGACGAAGACCAGCAGCCCGTTCCGGCCCCGGAAGCGCAGCTTGGCGAACGCGTACCCGGCCAGGG
>CAXTVE010000015.1:11911-18442 GCA_964247485.1 uncultured Propionibacteriaceae bacterium | reverse complement strand
GGGAGCGGCTGGACGCCGGCCTGAGCGCGCCGCGGGGCCTGCCCGACGCGCCGGTGGTGCTGCTGCCGCCCGGGCGGCTGGCGTCACTGACCTGGCCGGAGCTGCCCAGCTTCCGCGGGCGCCCGCTGGCGATCGCCCCGTCCGCCAGCACCGGGCGGGGGGCGCACGCCCGCTTTGTCTCGGTGCCCGGCCCGGTGATTGCGGTGGCCGGACCGGGTTTGCGCCGGGCCGAGTCCGAGATCGACCAGGTCGCCGCCGCCTGGCCCGGGTGCGAGGCGCTGGGTCCCGCCGAGGTGACCGTGGAGCGGTTCCTGGACCGGATCAGCGGAGCCCAGCTGGTGCACGTGGCCGCCCACGGCCGCCACCAGCGGGAGAACCCGCTGTTCTCCTCCATCGCGCTCGCCGACGGACCGGTCGTCGGCTATGACCTGGACCGGGTCCCCGACCCGCCCCAGCAGGTGGTGCTGTCGGCCTGCGACCTGGGCCGCGCGACCGTACGCCCGGGCGACGAGGCGCTGGGCCTGACCCGTGCGTTCCTGCACAGCGGCACCTCGACGGTGGTCTCCGGGGTGGCCAAGGTCTCCGACCGCGGCGCCGCCGAGCTGATGGCCGACTACCACCGGCGGCTGGCCGCCGGGGCCGCCCCCGCGTACGCGCTGGCCGACGCCCTGGTCGCCGCCGACGAGCCCACCCCCTTCGCCTGCTTCGGCGCCGGCTGGTAGGGCCGCGACGAGCCGGTAGACTCGGGCAGGCCGCCCGTCGGCGGCAACACCCCTCCTGCACTCCGAAGGCTCAGCCATGCCCATCCGCACCGATCTGCGCAACGTCGCGATCGTGGCCCACGTCGACCACGGCAAGACCACGCTCGTCGACGCGATGCTCTGGCAGTCCGGAGCCTTCCGCGTCGGCCAGGACGTCGAGCACCGGGTGATGGACTCGATGGACCTGGAGCGGGAGAAGGGCATCACCATCCTGGCCAAGAACACCGCCGTCCGGCACCAGCCGCCGGACGGCGACCCGGTCACCATCAACATCATCGACACCCCCGGCCACGCCGACTTCGGCGGCGAGGTCGAGCGCGGCCTGGAGATGGTCGACGGGGTGCTGCTGCTGGTCGACGCGTCGGAGGGCCCCCTGCCGCAGACCCGGTTCGTGCTGCGCAAGGCCCTGGCGAAGTCGCTGCCCATCGTGCTGGTGGTCAACAAGACCGACCGCCCCGACGCGCGCATCGCCGAGGTGGTCGAGGAGACCTACGAGCTGTTCCTGGACCTGCTGGACGACGATGAGACCGACGTCCTGAACTTCCCCGTGGTGTACGCCTCGGCCCGCGCCGGACGCGCCTCGCTGACCGCCCCGGAGAACGGCGCGATGCCGGACGCCGAGGACCTCGGGCCACTGTTCGCCACCATCCTGACCGAGGTGCCGGCCCCGAGCTACGTCGAGGGCGCGCCGCTGCAGGCCCACGTCACCAACCTGGACGCCTCGCCCTACCTCGGCCGACTGGCGCTTTGCCGGGTCTTCGCCGGTGAGATGCGGCGCAACCAGGTCGTCGCCTGGTGCCGGTCCGACGGGAGCATCAAGAACATCAAGCTGTCGGAGATGCTGATCACCGAGGCGCTGGACCGGGTGCCGGCCGAGCTGGCCCGGCCGGGCGACATCGTGGCCATCGCCGGGATCCCCGACATCACGATCGGGGAGACGCTGTCCGACCCCGACGACCCGCGGCCGCTGCCGCTGATCACCGTCGACGAGCCGAGCATCTCGATGACCATCGGCATCAACACCTCGCCGCTGTCCGGCCGCGCGGGCAAGAACCTCACCGCCCGGCTGGTCAAGGCCCGGCTGGACACCGAGCTGGTCGGCAACGTCTCCATCCGGGTGTTCCCGACCGAGCGGCCCGACACCTGGGAGGTGCAGGGCCGAGGCGAGCTGCAGCTCGCCATCCTGGTCGAGATGATGCGGCGGGAGTCCTACGAGCTGACCGTGGGCAAGCCGCAGGTCGTCACCCGCGAGATCGGCGGCCGCACCCACGAACCGGTGGAGCGGCTGACCATCGACGTGCCGGAGGACTACGTCGGCGTCGTCACCCAGCTGCTCGGACTGCGGCGGAGCCGCCTGGAGCAGATGGTCAACCACGGCACCGGCTGGGTGCGGATGGAGTACCTGGTGCCGGCCCGCGGGCTGATCGGCTTCCGCACGGAGTTCCTCACCGAGACCCGCGGCACCGGCCTGATGCACCACGTCTTCGAGACCTACGAACCATGGGCCGGCGAGCTGCGGACCCGGCCGACCGGCTCGCTGGTGGCCGACCGCTCCGGCGCGGTCACCGCGTACGCGTCCTTCTCCCTGCAGGAGCGCGGCAACCTGTTCGTGGCCCCCGGCACGGAGGTGTACGAGGGGATGATCGTCGGGGAGAACGCGCGGTCCGACGACATGGACGTCAACCCGACCCGGGAGAAGAAGCTGACCAACGTCCGCTCTTCGACCGGAGACGAACTGGAGCGACTGATCCCGGCGCGGAACCTGAGTATGGAGCAGGCCCTGGAGTTCTGCCGCGGCGACGAGTGCCTCGAGGTCACCCCCGAGGCCGTCCGGATCCGCAAAGTCGTGCTCTCGGCAACGGAACGAGCACGATCGCGCTCCCGGGCCCGGAACGCCTGACGGGATCAGGTCACAGGTTGGTCACGGAAGGCCTCTCAGTTTCCTGATCGTGACCGTTAGTGGCGAGGATGTTCCCGACGTCCGCACCACCTCGGCCCTTCCCCGCCGTTCTCGCGCGCGTCGGCACGTGGACGCCTGCCCATCGGCAGGTCATGGGAAGGAACAGAAGTTGATGCGCAGGATCACTGGGCTGCTGCTCGCCATGGCACTGGCCACCGGGCTGCTGGTGGGCCTCAGCGGCACCGAGGCGGTGGCCCCAGAGGCGGCTGCGGCCGAGTCGATCGTGCCCCGGAAGTTCAGTGACCCGAAGCGGGGTCAGACCGGCAACCATGTCGTCGCGCTGCAGCGCCGGCTCCGCAAGGCCGGCGCCCTGGAGCAGAAGTACATCACCGGCACCTTCGGACTTCGCACCGAGCAGGGCGTCAAGCGGTTCCAGCGTTCCGTCAAGCTGGAGCCGACGGGCAAGGTGGGTCGGCTGACCTGGCAGAAGCTGGTCGACAAGACCGGGCGGATGGTCGCCAAGCCGTTCCCGTGGCCCAAGAAGGACACCGTCCGGCTCCCCGGACGCTGCAAGACCTCGGGCCGGGTGCTGTGCGTGGACAAGACCAAGCGCAAGCTCTACTACGTGCGCGCCGGCAAGGTGGTCAAGACCGCGGACGCCCGCTTCGGCTGCTCGGGCATGGACACCCGCAACGGGACCTTCCGGGTCTTCCGCAAGAGCCGCCACCATGTGTCCAGCCTGTTCCACTCGCCCATGCCGTACGCCATGTTTTTCTCCGGCGGCCAGGCGGTGCACTACTCCCCCGACTTCGCCCGCGTCGGGTACAACGGCTGCAGCCACGGCTGCGTCAACATCCGCTCCCGCAGCACGATCTCCTACATCTTCGGCAAGATCCGCGTCGGCGACCGGGTGCACGTCTACCGGAGCTGAGCCTCCGCCCCGGCGTGCTCACGCAACTGCGCGCGAGTGGTGGGTCTGACGAAGCCAGCACCCACCACCTGCGCGCAGTTGGTCTTCAGCCTCGCGCTCAGCTGGTGGAGGTCGACGTGTCCACCGCGCCGTTGCCCATGACGTCGGCCGGCTCGGCCGTCACCGGCTCGGCCGCCGCCTTCTTCGCCGGGTCCTTCTTTGCCGGCGCGGCCTTCTTGGCGGCCGCGGTCTTCTTGGCCGCCGCCTTCTTGGGCTTCGGCGGCTCGGCCCGGTCGGCTGCGGCCTGCACGATCACCTCGGCCTGCTCGGCCGCCTTCTTCGCCGCGCCGGCGTGCCGGGTGGCCGCACTCTTGGCCGCACTCCGCGGGGTGACGGTCTTGGTCGCGGTCCGGCCGCTGACGCTCTTCCGCGTCTGGGTGACGCCCTCCTGCACCCTTTCCAGCAGCGGGTCGACCCGGTCGCCGGCCTCATCGCGCAGGTCCGCCGCCCGCTTCTCGGCCCGCTCCGACAGCACCCGGGCGTTGCCCACGGCCTCGTCGACGGCCAGCTTGCCGCGGCCGGCCAGCTCGGAGTAGGTCGCGGTCGCCTGGGCCACCAGCTCGTTGGCCTGGGCCTGCAGCTCGGTGATCCGGGCCTTGGTCGCCTCGGGCAGGGTACGCACCTGCTCGGGCAGGGTGATCACGAAGGTCCGCAG
The DNA here is from genome assembly GCA_964247485.1 of uncultured Propionibacteriaceae bacterium. GTDB lineage: Bacteria > Actinomycetota > Actinomycetes > Propionibacteriales > Propionibacteriaceae > Microlunatus. Next base: position 14,156 of record CAXTVE010000015.1, on the reverse strand, counting down.
CTCCTCGGCGTTGCTCAGCGCCTGCTTGGACAGCGCCGGCCCGCGGCTCTGCAGCTCGGTGAGGCTCTTGCGGGCCCGGTCGGCCAGCGCGCCGCGCAGCGCGTCGGCGAGCGCGTCGGTCAGGCCGGCGACGGCGTACAGCGGGGCGTAGTCCGACTCCAGGGCCGACTTCTTGGCCGACTCGGAGGGGTCTTTGCGAGGCATGGTCGTGTGCTCCTTCAACAGTGGGACTTCAGGAATGGTCGGGCTCGGGCTTGGCCGACTCGTTCTCCTTGACGAAGGAGGTGTAGACGTCGACCAGCACCCGCTTCTGGCGCTCGGTGATCGCGGTGTCGGCCAGGATCGTCGTCTCGACCCCGGTGACCGCGTGGTCGGTGGGGTCGAGGATCCCGGCCCGGATGTAGAGCGTCTCGGCCGAGACCCGCAGCGCCTTGGACAGCTGCTGCAGCACCTCCGCCGACGGCCGGCGCAGTCCCCGCTCGATCTGGCTCAGGTAGGGGTTCGAGATCCCGGACTGCTCGGCGAGCTGCCGCAACGTGAGCCTGGCGGACCGCCGCTGAGCCGCGATGAACTCCCCCAGAGAGCCGAGCTGCTCACCGAGGTTCGGGGTCCGGATGCGTGCCATGCCCCCAGTCTGCTTGCTCGTGCTAGCAAATGCAAGCTCGGGCTAGCGGGAGGCTTCTCACGGTTGTTACCGCTGAGTCGTTGTGCTCGACCCGCCTCAGGGGCCAGAGTGGGCCAAACCGTTGGAACGAGGAGAGCCGAAGCCATGGCCGAGTCCGCAGCGTCCACCACGACTGCCGAATCACCCCTGAACCAGCCCGAGCTGAACCGGGTGATGGGCCCCAAGCTGCTGCTGCTGTTCATCATCGGTGACATCCTGGGCACCGGCATCTACGCCGTGACCGGCAGCGTCGCCAAGGAAGTAGGCGGGGTGGTGTGGCTGCCGTTCCTGGTGGCTTTCATCGTGGCCACCCTGACGGCGTGCTCCTACCTGGAGCTGGTCACGAAGTATCCGCAGGCCGCGGGGGCCGCGCTCTACACCCACAAGGCGTTCGGGGTGCACTTCGTCACCTTCCTGGTCTGCTTCACGGTGATGGCCTCCGGCATCACCTCGGCCTCGACCGCCTCGCGGGCCTTCGCGGCCAACCTGGCCGCGTTCGCCAGCGTGGTGCGCGGGGAGGGTGCGACACCCGAGACCAGCCCGGGGCTGATCCTGGTGCTGGCCCTGATCTTCATCGCCCTGGTCGCCGCCATCAACCTGCGCGGCGTCGCGGAGAGCGTCAAGGCCAACATCGTGCTGACCAGTGTCGAGCTCGGCGGTCTGCTGATCGTGATCCTCGTCGGCTTCTACGCCGTCACCCAGGGCAAGGCCGACTTCTCCCGGGTCGTCGTCTTCGACACGCCGGACGACAAGTCGATCTTCGTCGCCGTCACCGCCGGCACCTCGCTGGCCTTCTTCGCGATGGTCGGCTTCGAGGACTCGGTCAACATGGCCGAAGAGGTGCACGAGCCCGAGCGGATCTTCCCGAGGATCATGCTCACCGGCCTGGGCATCACCGGACTGATCTACATCCTGGTCTCCATCACCGCGATCGCCCTGGTCCCGGCGGGCGAGCTCGGCCAGGGCGAGGCCCCGCTGACCAAGGTGGTGGCGGCCGGCGCGCCGGGCATCCCGATCGGCAACATCTTCCCGTTGATCGCGATGTTCGCGGTGGCCAACTCCGCGCTGATCAACATGATGATGGCCAGCCGGCTGCTCTACGGGATGGCCAAGCAGCAGGTGCTGCCCCCGGTCCTCGGCCGGGTGCTGGAGGGCCGGCGGACGCCGTGGGTCGCGATCGTGTTCACCACCGCCATCGCGGTGGCCCTGCTCCTCTACGTGCAGACGGTCGGGGGCGGCGCCTCCACCATCAGCCTGCTCGGCGGCACCACCGCGCTGCTGCTGCTCGCCGTGTTCACCGTGGTGAACATCTGCTGCCTGATCCTGCGCCGCGACACGGTCACCCACCGGCACTTCCGGGCCCCGACGGCGATCCCGATCATCGGGGCCATCAGCTGCGCCTATCTGGTCACGCCGCTGACCGGCCGCGCCACCCAGCAGTACGTCATCGCCGGGGGGCTGGTCGCGCTCGGTCTGGTGCTCTGGGTGATCACCTACTTCGTCAACCGCGCCACCTGGGGCAAGCAGCCTCCGCTGCGCGACCCCGAGGCGCTCGAGGGCTCCGAGACCAGGCCCTGAGGG
>CAXTVE010000015.1:0-11901 GCA_964247485.1 uncultured Propionibacteriaceae bacterium | reverse complement strand
CGCGCGGGCGCCCCGCCCCGCCCCTGAGGCACACCCCGCCCTGCCCCCGGCTCCGGGGGCGCGGCGCCGGGCCCTGAGCCGGCCGGCTCAGGGCACCAGCGCTCGAGCGGTGCGGGTCGCGGTCGCCTGGGGCACCGAGGCGGTGATCAGGGTGCCGTCCGGGCGGCGGTCGCCGTTGGTCCGGGGCAGCGGGCCGGTGATCCGCGGGCCCTGGTCGGCCAGCGGGATCCGCACCGGCGACGCAGCCGACACGGTGACCCGGTGCCCGCGCACCGACACCTCGGCCTGTTCCCCGTCGACGACCGTGAACGCGATCTGGGTCTGCGTCAGGTCGACCCGGACGCGGGTGCCCCGCAGGGTGACCTGGAAGCTCAGGCCCGGCCAGGAGTCCGGCAGCCGCGGGTCGAAGGTGACGACCCCGTTGTAGTCCCGCATGCCCCCGAACCCGTAGGCCAGACAGTTCCACACCCCACCCGTCGAAGCCACGTGCACCCCGTCGGTGGTGTTGCCGTGCAGGTCGGCGAGGTCGACGAACAGTGCGTTCCAGAAGTAGCGCAGCGCCAGCTCGCGGTAGCCGACCTCGGCGGCGATGATCGACTGCACCACCCCGGACAGCGTCGAGTCGCCGGTGGTGATCGGGTCGTAGTACTCGAAGTCAGCCCGCTTCTGCTCCAGGCTGAAGTGGTCGCCCTGCAGGAACAGCGCCAGCACCACGTCGGCCTGCTTCAGCACCTGGAACCGGTAGATCACCAGCGGGTGGTAGTGCAGCAGCAGGGGGTGCCGGTCGGCCGGGGTGTTGGCCAGGTCCCACACCTCCCGGTCCAGGAAGTGCGCGTCCTGCGGGTTGATCCCGGTGACCGGGTCGTAGGGGATGGCCATCGCCTGTGCCGCGGCCTGCCACTCCTCGATCTCGGCCGGGCTGATCGCCAGCCGACGGACCACCCGCCGGTACGCCTCGGGCAGGTCGGCCTGCAGCTGGCGCATCACCTTCGCGGCCTGGTCCAGGTTGTAGCGGGCCATCACGTTGGTGAACAGGTTGTCGTTGACCACGGTGGTGTACTCGTCCGGCCCGGTCACCCCGTGCACGTGGAACGTCCGGCCGGCCTTGTGCTCCCGCCAGAAGCCGAGGTCGGCCCACATCCGCGCGGTCTCCACCAGGATGTCCACGCCCTCGCGGTTCATGAACTCCTGGTCGCCGCTGGCCCGGACGTACTTGGAGAGCGCGTACGCGATGTCGGCATCGATGTGGTACTGCGCGGTCCCGGCCGCGTAGTAGGCGGAGGCCTCCTCGCCGTTGACCGTGCGCCACGGGAACAGGGCCCCGCTCTGCGCCAGCTCGGCCGCCCGGTCCCGGGCCGCCTCGAGCATGTTGTAGCGGAACCGCAGCGCGCTGCGGGCCATCTGCGGCGAGGTGTAGGTGAGGAACGGGAGCACGTAGATCTCGGTGTCCCAGAAGTAGTGGCCGCTGTAGCCGGACCCGGTCACGCCCTTGGCGGGTACGCCGGACTGCTCGGCCCGCGCGGCCGCCTGGGCCACCTGGAAGAGGTTCCAGCGGACCGCCTGCTGCAGCGCCGGCTGGCCGGGCAGCTCCACGTCGGAGCGCTCCCAGTACGCGTCCAGCCACTCCCGCTGGGCGGTGAACTCGGCGTCGATGCCGTACTGGACAACCCGATCCAGGGTCCGCCGGCACCGGTCGACCAGCTCACGGGTCGGTACGCCGCGCGAGGTGTGGTAGGCCACCGCCTTGGTCACGGTGATCGGCTGACCGGCCTTGGCCTGCACCCGGTAGACCATCTTGGCCGTGTCCTCTTCGGCGCTGGTGAAGACCCGGTAGGCGTTGTCGGTCTCGATGGTGTGGTCGCTGCCGACGGCGATCGTCATCTTGGAGTTGGCGCACCGCCAGCTCTGGATGATCCGGCTGTCCTGCCACCAGTGGCTCTGCGGGTCCAGCACCCGGTCGGTGAAGCTCTCGCCCTTGCGTGGGTCGGCCCCGGAGCCCATGGCGGCCGCCCGGACGTGGTACTCGTCGCGGCCGTCCTGCCGGTTCAGCGTCTGCGAGGAGATGACGACCGGGGCCTCGTCGTCGAGCACCGTGACCTCGAGGGTCATGATCGCCAGGTGGCGCTGGGTGAACGACACCATCCGGCGGGAGGCCACCTTGACCCGCTTGCCCCCCGGCGTCCGCCAGATGATCTCGCGACGCAGCACACCGTCCCGGAAGTCCAGCGTCCGCTCGTAGTCCTCCAGGTCGGCGACGCTGAGCAGCATCGGCTCGTCGTCGACATAGAGCTTCATGGTCTTGTTGTCGGGGACGTTGACGATCGTCTGCCCGGTCCGGGCGAAGCCGAACGCCTCCTCGGCGTGCCGGATCGGCCAGGTCTCGTGGAACCCGTTGATGAACGTGCCGTGGGAGTGGGTCTCGCGACCCTCCTCCACGTTGCCGCGCAGCCCGAGGTAGCCGTTGCCGACCGCGAACAGGGTCTCGGTGACGCCCAGGTCGGCGCTGCGGTACTCCGCCTCGATCAGCGCCCACTCGTCGACCGGGAAGCGATCCCGGTCGAGCGGGTCGCTGACGGCGATGGGGTCGTCGGGACCCGCTGTGCCGTTCGGGGACTCCAGGGGATCGTCCCCCGTGCCCTCGTCGTGCGCAGTCATCAGCATCAGGGCACCAGTTCGGCGAGGTCGGCGACCACCACGTCAGCACCCGAGGCGCGCAGCCGGTCGGCGCCGGCGCCCCGGTCGACACCCACCACCAGACCGAAACGGCCGTTCCGGCCGGCCTCCACCCCGGAGAGCGCGTCCTCGAAGACCACGGCCCGCTCCCGGGGCACACCGAGCTGGTCGGCCGCGTACGCGAACGTGTCCGGGGCCGGCTTGCCGGGCAGGTGCTCGGCTGCGGAGACGTTGCCGTCGACCACGACCTCGAACCGCTCGGCGATGCCCGCGGCCTCGAGCACCGGCGGGGCGTTGCGGGAAGACGAGACGACCGCGACCTTGGTGCCCCGTTCAGCCAGGAAGTCGAGCAGGGTGACCGAACCGGGGAACGGCAGCACCCCATCATCGCGGAGCACCCCGGAGAAGAACTCGTTCTTGCGGTTGCCGAGGCCACAGACGGTCTCGGTCGCGGGTGAGTCGGTCACCTCGCCCTCCGGCAGGGTGAGGCCGCGGGAGGCGAGGAACGACCGGACGCCGTCGTAGCGCGGCTTGCCGTCGATGTAGTCGAAGTAGTCGCTCTCCTCATACGGCTGGTCGACGATGCCGCGGGTGGTGAGGAAGTCGGTGAAGAGGGCCTGCCAGGCCCGCATGTGGACCTCGGCGGTGGGGGTGAGCACGCCGTCCAGGTCGAAGAGCGCCGCGTCGAAGTCGTCCCAGTTCACGTAGAGACAGCCTAGGCCCAACCGGCGTTCGCCGTGCGCGGAACCCGACGGCGTGAGAACACGATCGGCATAGATTCGGTTGCATGGGCAACCCCTTCGACACGGATCCGATCTTGGTCGAGGTCGTACGCAACGGCTACGTCGAGAGCGTGCACCGCGGCCGGGTGGCGGTGACGGGTCCGGACGGGGCGCTGGTCGCCGCGATCGGCGCGGAGTTCGCACCCATGTACCCGCGCAGCGCGCTCAAGCCGCTGCAGGCGGTGGGGTCGCTGCGGGCCGGGCTCGACCTGTCCGGGCCGGACCTGGCCCTGGTCTGCGCGTCGCACTCGGGCGAGCCGTTCCACCTCGACGGCGTGCGCGCGATCCTGGCCCGCGGCGGGCTGGACGAGTCGGCGCTGCAGACCCCCGCGGACTGGCCGCTGGACGACGCGGAACGGGAGGCCTGGATCCTCAGCGGTCGGGCCAAGGCGCCGGTGGCGATGAACTGCTCGGGCCAGCACGCCGGGATGATCCGCACCGCGCAGCTGCGCGGCGACCCGCTGGCCACCTACCGCGACCCGGACCACCCGGTGCAGCTGGCCATCGTGTCCACGATCGACGACCTGGCCAACGAGCAGGCCCAGAATCTAGCGGTCGACGGCTGCGGCGCCCCGGCGTATGCGCTGTCGGTCTACGGCCTGGCCCGGGCGTTCGGACGGCTGGCCGGGGCGAGCGAGGGTGCCGAGGCAGCGGTGGCGGCAGCCATCCGGGCGCACCCGGAGCGGGTGTCCGGCACGCGACGGGACGAAGCGGCCCTGATCAGGGCGGTGCCCGGGCTGATCGCCAAGGCGGGGGCCGAGGCGACCTACGCGGTCGGGCTGCCCGACGGCCGCGGCGTGGCGGTCAAGATCAGCGATGGCAGCCCGCGGGCCCGGGCGGTCGCCATGGCGGGCGTGCTGCAGCGGCTGGGCCTCGACCACGAGGTGCTGGCGGAGCAGGCCAGTGCCCCGGTGCTCGGCCACGGCCAGCGGGTGGGCGAGATCCGGCCCGCCGCAGAGGCTTTGAGCCGCCTCGGCGGACAGGCCGTGCGGTTTGACCGGGTACTCCCGGTCGGACCGCACGCGCTAGAGCTTCGGGCGGACGTGCAGGCCGACCTCGGGGTCGACCAGGACCTCCTGGGCGGCCGCGATACCGCCGACCAGCAGGTCCGAATCGACGGGGACGTTGCGCTTGACCAGGCCCAGGGCGATCGGGCCGAGCTCGTGATGGCGCGCGGACCCGCCGACGAAGCCCACCGGCCGACCGGCCAGCTCCAGGGCCGCACCGGGCTCGGGCAGCGCGTCGGGACTCCCGTCCAGCAGCAGCCGGACCAGCCGGCGCGGCGGGCGGCCCAGGGTGTGCACCCGGGCGACGGTCTCCTGGCCGCGGTAGCAGCCTTTCTCCAGGTGCACCGCGACCCCGATCAGGCCCGCCTCGTTCGGGATGGTGCGGTGGTCGGTGTCCAGGCCGATCCGCGGCACCCCGGTGGCGATGCGGCGGGCCTCGTACGCCCACATCCCGGCCCGCGGCTCACCGTCGAGCACCGACGCCAGGGACATCCGCGGTACGAACAGCTCCCGGCCGCCCAGCGAGTCCTCCCCGGCACGGTCGACCACCCCGCCCCCGACGGGCCCTCCGGCTGACCACACGACCGCGTACTCACCCGTCCGGTCGGTCACCTCGACCCGCATCAGGAAGCGCATCCGGTCCAGCCAGCCGACGAGTGCGGGTGCCGCCCCCGGCTCGGTGTGCGCCCAGAAGGTCTCGCCGTCGTCCACGCCGTAGAGCGCGTGCTCGAGATGCCCCTGCGGGGACAGGATCAGGGTGGTCACGCCGCGGCCGGGCTCGAGCCGCTCCAGGTGCTGGGTGGTCAGCGAGTGCAGCCAGCTCAGCCGGTCCGGCCCGCTGATCGTCACGACCCCGCGATGGGACAGGTCGACCAGACCCTCGCCGGACTCGAGTCGCCGCTGCTCCCGCACCGGGTTCCCGAAGTGCCACGGCACCCCGGCGTCGACTCCCTGGTCCAGTACGACCGTCATACCCACCTCAGCAACGCGACCGGGGCCTTTCTTCCCGGGCTGGCGTCAGGCCCGGCGCAGCCGCGCCCACAGGTGTGACTGCAGGGGCTGCTCCTCCGTCGCCTTGTCGAAGGTCCACAGCAGGTCGCCCTCCACGTTGCCGTACAGCCGCTGGCCGGCCGTGTACGCGTCGGCGCTCGCCGTACGGACGACCGCGTCGGTCGCCAGCTCGATCTTGGCCCCGGTGATGCTGCCGTACCAGACCTCGGCGTAACCGTCCGGGTGACACAGCACCACCTCGAGCCCGCCGCCGGGTTGCGGCCGCCAGAAGCCGGTCTCCATGGTCAGCGGCCGGACCGCGACGCCCCGGTCGTCGGTCTCGAAGGTCTGCGACAGGTAGTGCAGGTAGGGGCCGCCGTTGTGGGCGAAATCGACCTGCTGACCGAAGTCGAAGTCTGCGGTCCCGGGGTAGGAACCCTTGCCCGAGCCCTCCCAGCGGCCCAGCATCCACGCGATCGGCACCAGGTCGGGGTGCAGGTCGCTCGGCAGCTCGAACGCCACGGGATCAGCCCTCCGCGCGGGGCGCGCCCCGCAGCAGGGCGACCAGCAGGACCAGCGCCACCCCCCCGGCGATGCCCACCCCGACCGTCAGCAGCAGCGAGAACAGCAGCTCCAGCGACATGGCCGGGAGTCTAGTGGGAGCCCGGCCGGTGCTGGGTAGCGTGATCGTCGTGGCGCGCTACGTGATCATCGGGGCCGGGGCGATCGGCGGCGGGCTGGGGGCGCGGCTGCACCAGGCCGGCCGCCACGCCCTGCTGATCGCCCGCGGCGACCACCTCGAGGCGCTCCGGGCCGGCGGCCTGCGGATGCGGACGCCCGAGGAGGACGTGGTCCTGCCCGTCCCGGTCGCCGGTGGGCCCGACGAGGCCGTCCTGACGGCGGACGACATCCTGGTCCTGGCCACCAAGACCCAGCAGGTGCCGGACGCGCTGCGGCAGTGGGTGGATGTGCCCGTGGCCGGCGGCGGCACCGCGGGCGAGCGGCTGCCGATCGTGCTGGCCACCAATGGGGTGGCCGCCGAGGTCATGGCCCTGCGCTACTTCGCCCGGGTGTACGGCGCCTGCGTGTGGATGTGGGCCGCGCACCTGACGCCAGGCGAGGTGGTGCTGGAGGGCGTGCCCCGGTCCGGGGTCTTCCATCTCGGCCGCGTGCCGGCGAGCCCCGGCCCCGATGAGCTCCTGGAGCGCGTCCGCGACGACTGGTCGACCGCCCGGCTCCGGATCGTGCTGCCCCCCGACGTGATGCCGTGGAAGTACCGCAAGCTGTTGAGCAACGCCGGCAACGGCTTCCAGGCGCTGCTCGGCCCGGTCAGGGGGATGGGCCGGCTGACCCGGGCGGCCCAGGCCGAAGGGCGGGCCGTGCTCGACGCGGCCGGCATCGCGTACACCTCCGAGGTCGACGAGGCCGCCGCCCGGGCGGACAGCTTCGAGGTGCGGCCGGTGCCGGGCTTCGAGCAGGTCCTGGGTGGCTCGACCTGGCAGTCGTTGACCAGAGGCACCGGCAACGTGGAGACCGACTACCTGAACGGCGAGCTCGTCCGCATCGCCCGGCGGCACGGTCTCGAGGCGCCGATCAACGCGCGTCTGGCCGCCCTGGTCCGGCAGGCCGCCGTCCGCGGGGCCAAGCCCGGCGACCTCACGCTCGACGAGCTGGCGGACCGGCTCGGGCTCGGTCAGTAGACCAGGGCCTGCACCCGCTCCCCCAGCGCGGCCTCCACGAACTGGGCAGCCCCGGCGATCTCAGCGCCGTCGACCAGGTCGTCCCCGGTCAGCTCGCGCCGGGCGGCGCACTGGCTGCAGACCCGGATCCGCCCCTCAGCGCGGACTGTCTCGACCAGGTCGGCCACCGGCGTCGCGAACGGGAGCGCGAGGTCCGGCTGGTGCCCGCGTACGCCGAACCAGACCGCCTCACCGGTCAGCCAGACGGTGACCTCGGCCCCGGCGGCGATCCCCATGGCCGCCACCGTCCAGGCCTGGTTGGCCCGCTCCGCCGCCTCGGTCCCGCAGGTGATCTTGACCAACAGCGGGCGCGGCCGGAGGTCGGTGGACACGGCGGTCATTGTCGCAGAGGCTGGGCCGGGTGAGCATCGAGCGCTTCGGCATCGCCCTAGATGCCCTGGCCGCGGCCGGGGTGCCCCGCGAGCAGGTGGTGCGGACCCGGATGTACGTGGTCGACATCGACGACCGGGAGCGGGTCGGCGCGGCCCAGGCCAAGCTGTTCTCACGGGCCCGGCCGGTGGCGACGATGGTGCAGGTCGGCGGGCTGGCCGACCCGGGCCACCTCGTCGAGGTCGAGGCGTATGTCCCGTGAGGCTGGTGGTCCAGCGCGTCCGCTCCGCCGCGGTGACCGTCGACGGCGAGACGGCCGGGGCGATCGACCGGCCGGGACTGCTGGTCCTGGTCGGCGTCACCCACGCTGACGACCCGGCGGCGGCCGCCCGGCTGGCCGAGAAGGTGTGGCACCTGCGCATCCTGGCCGGGGAGCGTTCCTGCGCAGCAGACAGCGCCCCGCTGCTGGTGGTCAGCCAGTTCACGCTCTACGGCGACACCGGCAAGGGCCGGCGGCCGTCGTGGAGTGCCGCCGCACCGCGCGACGTGAGCGAGCCGCTGGTCGAGGCCTTCGTCGAGGCGCTGCGCGGGCTGGGCGCCGAGGTGGCGACGGGCGTCTTCGGCGCCGAGATGCAGGTGAGCCTGGTCAACGACGGCCCGATGACCCTCATCCTGGACTCATAGTCCCGGGGGGGGAGGGGGGGGGGGGGGGGGCGGCGCCGGCCCCGCGCGCGGGGCGGGGCGGGGCCCCCGCCCCTGGATCACCGCCTCCTTGCTGACGTCGATCCCGGCCACGCTGAGGCCGCCGGTGGTGGCTCCGCACATGGCTACTTCACCCCCGGCTCGTCGCCGACCGCCACGGGCACGCCGACCAGCGAGCCGTACTCGGTCCACGACCCGTCGTAGTTCTTCACGTTCGGGTTGCCGAGGATCTCGTGCAGCACGAACCAGGTGTGCGCGCTCCGCTCGCCGATCCGGCAGTAGGCGATCACCTCGGCATCCACGTCCAGGCCGGCGTCGCCGTAGAGCGTCCTCAGCTCGTCGTCGGACTTGAAGGTGCCGTCGTCGTTGGCCGCCTTGCTCCACGGCACGTTGATCGCGGTCGGGATGTGACCGCCGCGCTGCGCCTGCTCCTGCGGCAGGTGGGCCGGGGCGAGCAGCCGGCCGGCGTACTCGTCGGGGCTGCGGACGTCGATCAGGCCAAGCTGGCCGATCGCCTGCACGACCTCGTCACGGAAGGCCCGGATGTCCAGGTTGGGCTCGGACGCGCTGTAGCTCGTGGCCGGCCGGGTGACCGCCTCGGTGGTCAGCTCGCGGGCGTCCAGCTCCCACTTCTTGCGGCCGCCATCGAGCAGCAGCACGTTCTGGTGGCCGTACAGCTTGAAGTACCAGTACGCGTACGCGGCGAACCAGTTGTTGTTGCCGCCGTAGAGGACGACGGTGTCGTCGTTGCCGATGCCGCGCTCGGACAGCAGCTTCTCGAACTCCCCGGAGTTGATGAAGTCGCGGCGCACCGGGTCCTGCAGGTCGGTCTTCCAGTCCAGCTTGATGGCGCCGGCGATGTGCCCACCGTCGTACGCGCTGGTGTCCTCGTCGACCTCGACCAGGACGACGTTGTCGTCGGTGCGGTGCTGCTCGACCCAGTCGGCGTCGACCAGGACCTGCGATCTGCTCATGGGGGTTGTCTCCTGTGGGATTCGAATGGGGTCGCACGGACGCAGGGGCGCCCGGGTGAGAACCGAAGGATGTGAAGGGGTGGGGGCGGAGGAGTTCAGCAGGCCCGACACAACGACGAGCGCATCCGACCGTGGTCCACGGCGCGGCGCCGAACGAGCGGCAGCGCCCATTCGTTCGTCTTCGTCACGAGGGTCAGCCTAGGGCCGGGACCGAATCGAGCCCAGGGGCTCGCCCAGAATGCGAGACCGGTGTCCAGCATGTGGATTCGGAGTCATGACCGACGGCTCACACCGGTATTTCACGTGACTTCGCTCACATTATTTGTCAAGACAACTGGACGAATCTGCGCACTTTCTCCGGCGTACGTGCGCAAACGGACGGCGCTCCCCCGGCGAACGGCGGCAGCACATCGACCCGGACCGGCCCGGCGAGCACCCGTTCAAGATCATCGGGCCGGGCCGCCGTACCGTCGATCAGGAACGAACACGCCTGGACAACGCGGGAAAAGCGTGGATCGGCCCGGGCCGCCGTCACCGTCTCGAGGGCCTCACCGACCGACCGGGCCGATACCGCTTCGGACCCCACCCCCGCGGCGGCCTTGGCCCCGGCCCAGTAGAAGAGGCTCACCGTCTGCACTGGAGTAGTCTCGCCGGAATATCACCTCACCGCTCGAGCCATGGTCGGCGAGGACACGGCGTAGCTCTCGAGGGCATTGGAGACCGACATGGCCACTCTGCTCCTGCTGACCAACGACATGCACGCCTCCAGCGAGATCCTGCCGGCGCTGGAGCTGCTCCCCCACACGGTGAAGGTGGCGCAGGCCGAGGCGACCGCCCTGCTCGACGCCCCGGCGGCCGACGTGATCCTGCTCGACGCCCGTCGCGACCTGGTCGGCGCCCGGTCGCTCTGCCGGCTGATCGAGACCACCGGCAAGGAGTCGCCGTTGCTGGTGATCGCCAGCGAGGGCGGCCTGGCGGCGCTCTCCTCGGACTGGGGCTTCGACGACCTGCTGCTCGCCACGGCCGGACCGGCCGAGGTCGACGTCCGGCTGCGGCTGGCGATGAGCCCGGCGGTCACGTCGAGCATTGACCCGGTGATCCAGTCGGGCAACATCGTCATCGACGAAGCGGGCTACAGCGCGAAGCTCAACGGCCAGCAGCTCGACCTCACCTACACCGAGTTCGAGCTGCTGAAGTACCTCGCCCAGCACCCGGGCCGGGTGTTCAGCCGGCAGCAGCTGCTGAGCGACGTCTGGGGCTACGACTACTACGGCGGCACCCGGACCGTGGACGTACACGTACGCCGGCTGCGGGCCAAGCTGGGCCCCGAGTACGAGTCGGTGATCGGCACCGTCCGCAACGTCGGCTACCGCTTCGTCACCCCGATCGAGGACTCGAGCCGCGTCAGCAGCTAGGCCCCGCCCAGCCGGGCTCGCGGCTCCCTCAGCCCTTACGGGACTTGGCCTCCGCGATCCAGCCGGCCACCTGGGTCTCCGACAGCGCGACGACCTTGCCGTGGCGCTCCGCGATCATCTTGGTCAGCGAGGCGGGATTGCGCTGAGCGAGCTCCTTGATCGAGTCCACGCCGATGCTCTCCAGCATCTCGGTGTGCTTCGGCCCGATGCCCTTCAGCTCGTAGAGGTCGTTCTCCTTGGCGGCTGGCATGGCTGTCCTCCTGTGGTGGTTGCTCCCGATGCCGCAACCTAACCGGTCCACCGGGACCGGGTCCAGGGTCGCACCCGGAAGCTACTGCGTGTCCCCCGGCCGCGCCGCCCGCGGCTGGGCGCGGGCGATCAGCCGCCGCATGTGGGCCGGCAGGGTCCCGGGCGGACCGCTGGGACGGAGGAACTGCACCGCCCCGAGGGACTGGGCGGCCAGCACCAGCAGCAGGGCGAACGCGAGCAGCACCGAGGACGTGGCGGTCCAGCCGGCGGCGGCGCTGCCGGCCATGCAGGCCAGCAGCGCGAGCACGGCGACCGCGTACGACGCCAGATGGGCGATCCAGGACACCCGGGCCTCGGTGTGCAGGTCCTCCGGGCGTTGACCGCGCCAGGACGCCATCGCGGTGCGCCAGACCACCAGCTGGGTCACGCACAGGGCGAGGATGAGCACCGCGGCGACCAGGGCGGCCACCGCCCAGCCGCGGCTTTCCTCGACCTCGATGAAGGACGAGGGGAAGACCGCGAGAGCCGCTGCCGCCAGCACGACGCTGACGGCCCCGCACACCACACCGACCTGGGTCAGACGCAGGTGGGGCGCCATCCGCTCCGCGATCGCCGGCTGAGCCGTGGACCCGTACGCCGCGATCCGCTCCGCCCCGTAATCCGCCTCCTGCACCTCAGCAGGATACCGACCGGCCGCGCTCGTTCACCCGGAAGCCCTACCCTGGCGCCCATGTCGCCTGCGCCGCCGCTCGCCCTGAACTCCGGCCTGTCCGCCGCCCTCCGGCCCCAGGTCGACCACCTGCTGGCGCGGGCCGCAGCGACCGACGGCTTCCGGGCCCTCAACGAGGCAGCGGAGCTGGAGCTGCAGGACGTCGACTCCGCCGCGGTCCAGCTCACCGCCACCGCGGGCGGCCGGGTGGTCGGGTACGCCCAGCTCGGCCCCGCCGGCAGGCCCCCAACCGGCTTCCTGGGCGGCGACCCGGCCGCCCGCCGGCGCGGCACCGGGACCCGGCTGGCCGCCGCCCTGATCACGCACACCC
>CAXTVE010000014.1:13807-18686 GCA_964247485.1 uncultured Propionibacteriaceae bacterium | reverse complement strand
GTAACTCGAAGTGCCACGGTTCGTTGCGATAGACTTGGCAGAGCCCGTACCCGGCCACCGGGAGGGCAGAATTCGGCAGCCCGCCGACCCCGGGTATCAGCGACGGGGGGGTCGCGGAGCATGGCGCCCCAGTTCGAACCCTCCCGACGAAGAAAGAACCACGAATTGTGAGAAGGCTAGCTAGGGTGCTGTTGGCCCTCTACGTCTTGGCCCTCTTGTGGTTGACCTTGTTCAAGCTCTCGTATGATATTTCCACCATTTTGGCTGACTATCAGACCCGAAGCATCAACCTGGTCCCCTTCGTCCGTGTTGGAGAAGCCGGTTTGAGCGAAACGGTCTCCAACTTCGTGACCTTCATCCCCTTCGGCCTGCTCTTGAGCGTGAACTTCAAGAAGACGGCTCGATGGCGACTGCTCACGGTCGCGTCGGTCTTCAGCGTTGCCGTCGAGTCGCTTCAGTTCGTCCTCGCGATCGGAACAACGGACGCGACAGACGTCGTCACCAATTCCCTCGGAGCTCTTACCGGGTTACTTCTCTATCGTCTCGGTAACAAGGCGATCAGAGCCAGGATACTAGATTGGGTCATCACCGCGATCGGCGCGGTCCTCTTCGTCACGCTCGTACTACTTCGCGTACTGGTTCTCAAAGTGCGCTACTAACTAACCAAGGGGTCACGGTCGCTAGGACTCGACGATTGCTCAGGTCGACTGAGCAAGCACGTGATGCTGCAGGTCTCGCGAGACCCGTCCCAGCCGGTCTGCGACGGTCTCGGCGGCGGCCGGGAAGGTTCTGCCGCAGCACGGCTCGTGGTGTGCCACACGGTTCGGACCCGGTGGAGCCCCGTCATCGGGCCGTCGACGGCGACCCGGCTGGTCCCGGCAGGAAGCGGTGGTGCCCGCAGGTACGGCCGCCAGAGGGGAACCTCGCGAGCCGCGATAGTCAGTCCCGCCAAAAGTTGAACATCAGCTTGGTCACAACCTTGCCGGGTGGTGCTCCCTTACCCGCCGACCGCCGTGCCTAGGCAATCTGGTCTCGAGGTGTCGCGTTCTCGCCGTAGCGGCGGCCGTTCTTGGCCGTCTGCCACTAAACCGGGACGTAGCGCAGCTCGTCACTCATTCAGTGAACGGGTCCCGGCTGCCGAGCCACGAGCGCATCGTTGTAGGCGTTACGGATCGCGACTTCGACGTGGGCCGGGTCGTGCAGGACCGCCGCCGCCACGGCGGTGTTCCATTCGTAGCGGGTCCAACGCCCGCTGACGGTCACCACCCGCCTCGCTGATGTAGGTCTGGAAGCGAGGCGCCGACGACCACTCATCGACCCGCGGCCCCGGTGGAACGCTGGTCGTTATCCCAGGCTGAGAAGCTAGCGGCGGTGGCGATAAGGTCGGGTCACGACTTGCCGCTGAGCTGGGCCGACGTCTTGCCCCGGATGACCCCTGGCCTCGGCCATGTCACCGGGGCCTTGTCTGGCCCACCACCCAGCATCACCTTTGCTCCGGGCCAGCTGAGCAACTCGTTGGCCTCGCTGCCGGCGGCAACTCCGAGCTCGGCCGTGACACCAATCGTGACACGAACTCGCCTCAACCCGACGGGCTGAGGGGTCCAGAGGGATCAACGGCCCTAGTCCTGATGCCTGGAGTGCCGCGTCGAGGCCAGGACTATCGCTCTCATAATCCTCGGTCGCGGGTTCGAGCCCCGGCCGCCCCACCGTCATATCGTGAGTCAAGGCCATCTTGATCCCCACAACCGGGACAGATGAGCAGATGACGACGAGCCTGGCGACCCCGTTGCCATGATGACCGCGAAGTTCGACTTTGGCGGCCCAGTGACGCACTCCCCCACAGGCAACGAGAGCGAACGGCTCGAGGCGCACCTCAGAACCAACGAACCCGGTATCCGTCCTGTCATCAAGTGATCGGACGTCATGTGACAGGGTGAGTTGACACTTTCGCGCAACCCCGGCTACGGTGCAGCACACAGCCGCGAGCGGTACTTGTCGAGCGTGTGCGACCAGCCGCGGGGCAGAAATGAGGATCTCGATGCCGGACCGCGGCCTGGACCACGACCGTAAGGCGATGCTGAGAGCAGCCACCCGGCCTGCCGTCGCAGCGGTCACCTGCGTAGCGCTGCTGCTGAGCGCCTGCGGGGGCGGCGACCCCGGTCCGACCACGCAGACGTCCGCCGCGGCCCCGGCGGAGTTCACCGTCGGGGTGGCCGCCCCCATTCAGGACCTGGATCCCAACAAGGCCCTGAAGCAGGAGCAGATCCAGATCTCCGACCTGATCGGCGGCCGGCTCGTCCGGTTCAACGAGGACTACTCCGACGTCGTGCCCTCGCTGGCCTCGGCGTACGAGGCGAGTCCGGACGGCCTGACCTGGACCTTCACCCTCGCCGACGGAGCGGTGTTCTCCGACGGCAGCCCCGTGCTGCCCGCCGACGTCATCGCCTCGCTCCAGCGGCAGATCGACGACAAGGCCAATGTGAACGCCGGCCTCGTGGCCAGTTGGAAGAACCTGACCTCCCCGGACCCGAAGACCGTCGTCCTTGCTCTGGAGCGGCCGCAGCCGTCGGTGCTCACCGTGCTGGCGGACCCCGCGGTCGGGTTCATCATGCCCGCCGGCCAGATCGACAGCGAGAACTTCTTCATCAAGCCGGTGTCGGCCGGTCAATACAAGGTCGAGAGCTTTGACGCGACCAACGGCAACACGACGCTGGTCGTCAACGACCGCTACCTGGGTCCGCGAGGCGCCGTGCCGACACTGCAGTTCAGCTACATCGCGGACGCGAACACCCGCGCCACGCAGCTCCGGGCAGGAAACGTCGACCTCGCCGAGAACCTACCGCCGAACTCCCTGGCCCAGCTCACCGACGCCGTGGGGGGCAACATCGTTCAGGCCTTCGGCGGCAACTTCCTGATCACCAACAACCAGGACCCGGTGCTGAGCGACACCAAGATCCGGCAGGCGATCTCCGGCGCGATCGACCGTACGCAGATCAGTGACGTGGTGTGGCAGGGCGGCGCCAAGCCCCTCTACGGCTTCTGGCCCAACATCGGCTCGGCGGCCGGCAACGTCCTGCCGACCGACGGCGACCTCGCCGCCGCCAAGCAGTTGCTGGCGGGAACGCAGTGCGAGAGCGGCTGCACCATCAAGCTCACCGTCGGCCCCGGATCCACGACCAACGCCGACATGGCCACCATCATCGCGAGCAACGTCGAGCGCATAGGGATCACGGTGGAGGTCACGACGCCGGACGAGGCCGCCGGTGCGGACGCGCTCGGTGAGGGCCGGTACCAGATGACGTTGATCGACCTCTACGACTACGTCGACCGGCCCGACGTCCTGCTGTCCTTCGGCCTGCAGTCCGACGGCGGCATCAACGCGCTCTTCTCGCGGTACAGCTCGAAGGAGATGGACACTCTGATCCAGCAGGTTGGCTCCGAGGGGGGCGAGGCCCGCACGGCCGGCCAACGACAGGTCAACGAGCTCTTCGCCCGCGACGTCCCCTACATCCCCCTCGTCGACCGGGTATTCGTGAACGGGATCCGGAAGGACGGGGCTGCGTGGGTCAGCTTCGAGCCGACCGGCTGGTTACGGGTGACAGCGGCTTAGGCTGACCCATGGGCCTGCAACCGCCACTGAACGTGGTGGACGTCGACCAGCGAGCCGCCGCCCAGCTCATCGGCGGGCCGGAGACCGACGGACGGGCGGGCCGGCGCCGGTCTGGCCGGCTTACCCGCCGGCTGGTCCTCCGGCTGGCGCAGATCGCGACCGTGACGGCGCTGGTGGTGGTCATCACCTTCGTGCTGATCCACGTGGTGCCCGGCGACCCGGCGCGGATGCTGCTGGGCCGCTCAGCCAGCCCGGAGGCTCTGGCGGCCCTGCGGGCCCGGCTCGGCACCGACCTCCCCCTGGCCCAGCAGTTCTGGAACATGGTGATCGGCCTGACCCGGGGCGACCTGGGCCGGTCACTGGTCTCGCAGTCCCAGAGCGTCACCTCGATCGTGCTGCCGGCCTTCGCCAACACGCTGACCGTAGTGGGAACAGCGGTTGCCCTGTCGCTGCTGTTCGGCTTGACCCTCGGCCTGGTCTGCGGCCTGAACCGAGGCAGCCGGATCGACCTCGTTCTGGGCAACGCGATGGTGCTGCTGCTGGCCAGTCCCGGCTTCCTGATCGGGTTCCTCCTGCTCCTTCTCGCCCTGAAGACCGCACTTGCGCCGGCGGGTGGGTGGGGAGACGGGCCGCTGTCGTCCTTCCAATACGTGTGGCTGCCGAGTCTGGCGCTCGCTGCGGGACTTTCACCCATCATCGGCCGGTCGCTCCGGGTCAGCATCCACCAGACGATGAGCCAGGACTTCGTCGAGGGAGCGATCTCCCGCGGACTGCGGCCCTCGACCCTGGTCCTCAAGCACATCCTTCCCAATAGCCTGCTTCCTCTGATCGGGGTGGTGGGCTACTCGGTCAGCGGGCTCCTGGCGGGAGCGGCGGCGGTCGAGATCGTCTTCAACGTCCCGGGCATCGGCCTGGCCATGATGTTCGCGGTGCAGAACCGGGACTTCCCCGTCATCCAGGGCATCGTCCTGGTCACCGCCCTGACCGTCATCTCCTTCAACGTTGTCGTCGATCTGCTCTTCCTCATCGTCGATCCGCGGACGAGGACGACGTGATCGCGTCGGCCGTGGTCCGCGGCATGCGACAGCGTCGACGTCCGTCGTCACCGGCGGCCGGCGCCGGGGCGGCCCCCCCCCCCCCCCGGGCGGCCCGGGGGGGGGGGGGGGGCCCCGGGGGGGGCCGGGCCCGGCCGGCGAGGGCCGGGACGACACCGACCGCGGCGCCGAGTTCCCGGTCCCGCAGCAGGGCGGCGACGGCGACGGCCTGAGC
>CAXTVE010000014.1:10609-13797 GCA_964247485.1 uncultured Propionibacteriaceae bacterium | reverse complement strand
TCCCCGCACGCTACGGGGCCGGCCGGGGTTGACGGCTGCCCTCGCCGTCCTCGCCCTGATCGTCGGCGGGTGCCTTGTCGGCCCCCTGTTCGCCAGCGCCTCCGCCCAGGACATCGTCGGCGGGCCGCTGCTGCCCCCCTCCCGCCAACACCCGTTCGGCACCGACTCGGTCGGCCGTGACGTCTTCATCAGGACGATGGAGGGTGGACGCAACGACCTGATGGTCGTCACCGTCATCGTGCTGAGCGCCGCCGTCATCGGCTCCGCCCTGGGCATCTTCTTCGCCTCCGGCCCGCGCTGGCTGGACACCTTGTTCATGCGCGCCACGGACGCGGTCATCGCCTTCCCCGCGCTGGTCCTGATCATCGCCATCGCGGTCGTCTTCTCCGATCTCGGAGCCGTGGGCCCGCTGCCTCGAGGAGCCGCGCCCGCTGTGATCGCCGTCGTCTTCATCGGGTGGCCGCTGTACGCCAGGCTGGTCCGCGGTGAGGCGCTCAGCCTGGCCCAGCGGGACTTCGTGAAGGCGGCGAGGGTGCTCGGCTACAGCCGGGTCCGGATCGCGGCCAGGCACATTCTGCCGAACCTCGCCCCGAGCATCCTGTCCTACATGGTCATCGACTGCATCGTCGTGGTGGCGGCGATCGCGGGCATGCCGCTGCTGGGAGCCGGGATCCAGCCCCCCGAGCCCGAGTGGGGCTCGATCATGCTGAGCGGGTCGCTGCTGCTGCAGTCGGCGTGGTGGATCACCCTGGGCCCTGGGCTCGTCCTCGTGCTCTACGGGGTGTCGCTCAGCGCGATCGCCGACGCGCTCTCGGCGCCGTCGGGGAGCGCGCGGTGACCGCGATGGACGCGGGCGCCGCACCGTTGCTGGAGGTGACCGGTCTCGATGTGACGTTGAACGGCCTCACCATCTTGTCCAACGTCGCGCTGGCCCTGCCGCGCGGCGGATCGATCGGGCTCGTGGGCGAGACCGGGTCGGGCAAGTCGATCACCTGCCGGGCGCTGCTGGGCCTGCTCGGTCGGGTCGGGGGGCGAGTGGAACGGGGCAGCATCGTCTTCGACGGACTGTCCCTCGCCGACGCGGACGAGCGGGCGTGGCACCGGATGCGCGGGCGGCGGATCGCGTTCGTCCCGCAGGCCTCCCTCAACAGCCTGGATCCGGTGATGAACGTCGGTCGCCAGCTGCGCGGCACCATCCACGCCATCGACCCGGACGCCGATGCCCAGCGCCGCGCGGTCGAGTTGCTGGAGATGGTGCACCTACGCCAGCCCCAGACCGTGCTGAAGCAGTACGCGCACCAGCTCTCCGGGGGCATGCGGCAACGCGTGGCCATCGCACTCGCGCTCGCCGGGGCTCCAGACCTGCTGATCGCCGACGAACCCACCACCGCCCTCGACGTCACCGTGCAGCAACGGATCCTCGACCTCTTCGTCGAGCTTCGCGCGACGACGGGTATGGCGTTGCTGATCGTGACGCACGACCTCGGGGTCGTCGCCCGGGTCGCGGAGTCGCTGGCCGTGATGTACGCCGGCACGGTGGTGGAGTCGGGCGACACCCAGCGGGTCCTGGCCGACCCGCTCCACCCGTACACCCGCGCCCTGCTCGGCACGCTGCCCAGCGCGCGGAAGCCCGGCGAGCGCCTCATCTCGGTGCCGGGTCGGCCACCGTCTCCCGGGTCCTGGCCGCCGGGGTGCCGATTCGCTCCGCGCTGTCCGCACGCCAGGGAGGTGTGCCTGACGGAGCCGGAGCGGGTCAGCGTGCGGGGGCGTTCCGTTGCCTGCACCCTCTACCCGCCGGCGGACAGGTCATGACGCCGGTCCTGAGCCTGCAGGACGTCGGCTTCCGCTATCGATCGTCGGGGCCGATGACCATCGACGGGATCGACCTCGAGGTGCACCCGGGCGACGCCCTCGGGATCGTCGGCGAGAGTGGCAGCGGGAAGTCGACGGTGGGTGGGGTGCTGTGCGGGCTGCTGCGGCCCACGGTGGGGAGAGCGAACGTCCTCGGGACAGAGTGGCATCGCGTCCGGCGGACCAGCCGTGAGCGGCGCAGCGTCCAGATGATCTTCCAGGACCCCTACGGCTCGCTCAATCCCCTCTACACGCCCCGACGGACCGTGGCCGAGGTCTTCCGGGTGTGGGAGCGCACCTCGACCCGCGATGCCGACGCGAAAGCCGTCGACGTGCTGGCCGAGGTCGGCATCGACGGGTCGCTGATCGATCGCCCCGTTCGCAGCCTCAGCGGCGGCCAGCGGCAGCGCGTGGGGATCGCCCGGGTCCTGGCCTGCCAACCCACGGTGATCGTCGCCGACGAGCCGACTTCGGCCCTGGACGTCTCGGTGCAGGCCACCGTGCTCAACCTCATCCTCGATCTGCGATCCAGCCGCGACCTGGCGCTGATCCTCATCTCCCACGACCTCTCGGTGGTCGGCTACATGACCTCCCGCGCCATCGTGATGAAGGACGGCCACATCGTCGACTCGGGCGACACCGCCACCCTGATGGCCAGCCCGACCCACCCATACACCCAAGCGCTGGTCGACTCCATCCCGCGCCTGGACCTCTTGCGCTGACCGGGTGGACCGCGCCTATTCGTTCGGCCAGCTGCCCGACGGACGAGCAGTGGACGTGGTCGTCTGCGGGCAGGCGCCAGGCGTGGAGGTGCACGTCTGCGCCCTCGGTGCGTCCCTGCACCGGATCGCCGTCGACGACAGGCACGGTGTCCGGCGGGAGGTGGCGCTTGCGCCGCCGTCGGTCGCCGACCGGCTCGCCTCGGAGCACTACCTGGGGTCCGTCGTCGGCCGGTACGCGAACCGGATCGCGCAGGGGTCGTTCGAGATCGACGGCGCACCGTTCTCGATTCCGGCCAACGACCGCGGTCATGCCTGCCATGGCGGCCCCGACGGCTTCGACCGACGGCTCTGGCACTTCGTCGAGACGAGCGCCGACGGTGCCACGCTCCGCCTCGTCAGTCCCGATGGCGACATGGGCTTCCCGGGAAACCTCACGGCGACGGCGGCCTACCGGGTGTCAGCCGACACGGTCGAGCTGACGCTGACTGCCGAGACCGACCGGACGACCCTGGTCAACCTGACGAGCCACGTCTACCTGAACCTCGACGGGGAGGGGTCGGGCAGCACCGAGGACCACGAGCTGTCGGTTCCCGCCGACGCGTACACACCGGTGGA
>CAXTVE010000014.1:0-10599 GCA_964247485.1 uncultured Propionibacteriaceae bacterium | reverse complement strand
CCCCCGGCCCGCCCCCGCCCCGCCCTCCGCCCCCGGGCGGCCGCCCGGGGCCGCCCGGCTGCTGCGGTCCCGCCATCCCGAGCTGGTGGCCGCCCACGGGCTCGACCACAACTTCGTGATCCCGGGTGCTGGGCTGCGCCGGGTGGCGGTGCTGGCGTCGCGGCGGAGTGGACTCACGGTCGACCTGGAGAGCACCGCACCGGGGCTGCAGGTCTACACCGGCAACCATCTCGGAACCAGCCCGGGGCGTACGCCCGCCGGGACGTACGGGCGGGGTGACGGCATCGCGCTGGAGCCACAGCTGCACCCGGACTCGCCCCACCACCCCGAGTGGCCGTCGGCGGTGCTTCGGCCGGGCGAGCGCCGCACCAGGACCATCCGGTGGACGTTCCGCCGGTTCACGACCGGCCGATGACCGGCGGCTCCAGGTGCGGGCGGGTCAGCGGCGGCTGCTCGAGGAAGGACAGGTCGCAGCCCATCGGGGCCTGGCTCACGTGCGCGCGGTACAGCGCCGGCCAGCCGCGGCCGTACGACGTGGGTGGCGGCCGCCAGGCGCGTCGCCGCTGATCGAGCTCGGCGACGGGGACCAGCAGGTCGACCCGCCGCCCGGGCACGTCCAGCTCGATCAGGTCCCCGTCGCGGACGTGCGCGAGTGGTCCGCCGATCGCCGCCTCCGGGGCCGCGTGCAGGACGACGGTGCCGAAGCTGGTGCCACTCATCCGGGCATCGGTGATCCGCACCATGTCCCGAACGCCGGCCCGGGCCAGTGCGGGCGGGATCGGGATCATCCCCCACTCGGGCATCCCCGGTGCTCCGACGGGGCCGCAGCCCCGGAGCACCAGGACGCTCTCCGGGGTGACAGGCAGGCCCGGGTCGTCGATCCGGCGCCGCATGTCGTGGTATCCGTCGAAGACGACCGCCGGCCCGCGGTGGCGGAGCAGGCCCGGGGTGGCCGCCGACACCTTGACGACCGCGCCGTCGGGAGCCAGGGACCCGTAGACGACGTCGATGGCCGGCCCCGGGAACACCGGGTCGGCCAGCGGGCGGATCGCGGCCCCGGTTGCGGTCGCCCGGGCGACGACGCCGGCGAGATCGCCGCCGGCCACGGTCTGCGTCGTCAGGTCCAGCTGGTCGCGGATCGTCGCGAGCACCGACGGCAGCCCACCGTCTCGATGCAGCGCCTGGATCAGCTGGCTCCCGGACGGCTCGATGTCGGCGATGACCGCGAGCCCCCGACCGCAGCAGTGGATGTCCTCCAGCGTCAACGCGACCCCCGCCCGCCGGGCGAGCGCTACGAGGTGAATGACGGCGTTGGTGGACCCACCGAGCACCTGCAGGACGGCGGCGGCGTTGCGGAACGAGGCCTCGCTCAGTAGCGCCGACGGCCGCACGTCGTCCTCCGCCAGCTCGACGATCCGCCGCCCGGCCGCCAGCGCGGCCGCAGCCCCACCCGCATCCTCGGCCGGGATCAGGGCCGTCCCCGGCAGCATCAGGCCAAGAGCCTCCACGAGCAGCGCCATGGTCGAGGAGGTGCCCATCACGTTGCAGGCCCCGCGCGACCCGCTGAGGGCGGCTTCGGCCTCGGACCAGGCCGCGTCGTCCAACCGGCCGGCCTGGCGGTCGTGCCACAGCCGCCAGACCTCGCTGGTGTTGAGGGTCCTGGACCGGAAGCAGCCCGGCGACCGGGCGCCGCCCACGTGGACGAGCGTCGGAAGATCGGCGCTTAGCGCCCCCATCAGGGCTCCGGGGATCGCCTTGTCGCAGTTGCCGGTGACGATGACGGCATCGAGCGGGTAGGCGCGGAGATACTCCTCGACCTCCATCGCCAGCAGGTTGCGGTAGAGCATCGCGGAGGGCTTCATCAGGTCCTCGCCCAGGACCATGGTCGGGAAGGGAACCGCCACTCCCCCGGCTTCCTCCACGCCCCGCACCAAGTGGGGGATGCGCTCGGCCAGCACGGCGTGGCAAGGACTGAGATCGGAGATCGCACTGGTGATGCCGACGACCGGCCGTCGGCCGCGGTGGTCGACGTCGTGCCCGCCCGACCGCAGTGCGACCCGGTGCAGCATCGCGACCTCGTTGCTCCCGCTGAACCACTCGCTGCTGCGCAGGCGGCGGTCCTTGGTCACCTCGACCACCCGCGTCCGGGGTCCGAGAGCCCGCGGAACGGCTCGGCACGGGTCATCGGATCAAGCCTCCAGCCGAAGGTCGGTGAGGGGCGTCGAGCAGCAGAGCAGGACCTTGCCCTGCGCGATCTCCTTCGCCCGGATGCCCCCGTTGTGCCGCATGTCGACGCTGCCCTCCAGCAGGGTGGTCTTGCAGGTGCTGCACAGGCCCTGAGTGCAGGACGACGGATGCCGGATGCCGGCCGCAAGAGCCGCGTCGAGCACGTACTGGTCCGCGGCGCATCGGATGGTCCGCGCACTGCGCACGAACTCCACGGAGAAGGTCGTGCGGTCGGCGTCGGTCGTCCCCGTCGGCTCGACCGTGGCCGGCCGCTCCTCAGCCGTCAGGTCCGCGAAGGTGAAGGTCTCCTGGTGGTAGCCGGCCATGTCGTAGTCGAGCTCGGCCAGGACCGTGCGCAGCGAGGCAAGGTAGCCGGGGGGACCACAGGCGTACACCACCCGCTCGGCCAGGTCGGGTGCAAGGGCGCGCAGGGTCTCGCTGCTGACCCGACCACGCAGGCCGGACCACCGACCCGACGGATCAGCCACGCAGACAAAGCCCGCCGTCACGCGGGGCAGGGCGGCGGCAATGGCCTCGACCTCCACGCCGCAGATGATGTCCTCGGGGGTGCGGGCACTGTGCACGAAGACCACGTCGGCGTCGGATCCGCGGTCATAGAGCGTCCGGGTCATCGACAGCATCGGGGTGATGCCGCTGCCGGCCGACAGGAACAGGTACCTGCCCCCCGGCGGCTCCGGCAGGACGAACTGGCCGAGCGGAGCGCCCACCCTGAGCCGCCGGCCCGGAACCACGTGGTCGTGCAGCCAGCCGGACACGGTCCCGCCCGGCACCCGCTTCACCGTGATGGTCAGCAGGTGCGGCCGGGTCGGCGGGGAGGAGATCGTGTAGCAACGGTCCACCGACCGGCCGTCGATCTCGAGCCGGAGGGTGATGAACTGTCCGGCCTCGAAGTGCACCGTCCGGCTGTCGGCGGGTTCGAGCAGGAATGTCTTCACATCGTGCGTCGTGTCGAGAACCGCTCGGCACACGAGGTCGCACCAGTCGGCATCGTCCCAGCAGTCCGCGCCCCAGGCTGCCCTCATCCCGGTCCGGAGCACTCGAGGTGGTGCCGGAGGCGGTCGATGTACCACCTCACGAAGCCCTCGACGTGGTCCTCGACGACCGAGTACGGGCCGGGGCGGTAGCCGGGGTCACTGACCCCGGACTGGGTGTTCGCCACCAACACGGCATCTTGCTGGTTGGTCGCCTGCCAGACGTGGGTCAGGATGTCGACGTCGTAGTCGACGCCCGGGACGGCCGCGGCGGGGACCAGCCAGGTCGTCCGCACGACGCTACGATCGGCGGAGACCGGCAGCACCCGGAAGACGACGGCGTGGTCGCTGAGGAAGTGGAACCACGCGTTGGGTTGCAGGTGCAGCGACAGATCACCGAACCTCGCCGTGGTCAGCGAACCCATCAGCTTCGTGCAGACCTGGGACCCGTCGGGGCCGAAGCTGATACCGGCGCCGTCCAGCGGTGGATGCGACAACTGGAAGCCGGTCGGTCGCGACGCGAGCTCCCGACGATCCGCCCGCGGGAAGCCGTGGGCGGCGCGCACCTCGTCCAGCTCGGCCACAGCGGTGTCGTACCGGTCCCGCACCGGACGCAGCCGAGCGGGAATGTCGCCCTCGGCGTACCCGAAGAAGGGGAAGTAGGCGGAGACCAGCTCGGGGTGGGAGCCGTCGCAGTGCTGACACTCCCGGTTGTTCTCGATCACCAGCTTCCAGTTGCCGTCCTCGGTCAGGTCGACCTGATGGGCCACCGTGGTGTGGGCGAGGTCGTAGGGGTCCAGGTACGGCTCGAGGAACCGAGCGACCTCGGAGAAGTCCTCGGGTGGGTCGTCGGCCAGGCAGACGAAGATCAGGCCGGCGACGGTCGCCACCTGGATCGGCCGGAGGCCGAAGCGGGACCGGTCCAACGACGGGGCCTGCTGCGGGGCGAAGCTGAGGCATCCGTCGGTGCGGTACGTCCACTGGTGATAGGGGCAGACGATGTTGCCCACGGAACCAGATCCGGCAGGGACCAGGCGGGAGCCCCGGTGCCGGCACACGTTGTGGAAGGCGCGGACCTGCTCGTCGTCGTCGCGCAGGATGAGCACCGAATAGGGCCCGATCTCCACAGTCACGTAGTCACCGGGGTCGGGCACCTCGGCCTCGGCGGCGCTGAACAGCCAGTGCCGGGCGAAGATGGCGGTGACGTCGAGGGCGAAGAGCTCCGGGCTGGTGTAGAACGGCGCCTCGAGGCTGTGGCCCGGCGTTCGGCGGCGTACGAGGTCGATGGCCGTCGGAGGCGGAGCTAGATCCATCGTCACGTCCTCACGCCCGTTGTCGGCAACCGCTCGATCGGTGCTGGTACGCGGCTGCTGGCCGTCGTCGGCGGTTCGAGGCTATCCAGCAACCTGCCGATAGTCAACGTGTCACATGACAACAACTGACCAGATGACTTAGGCCCGGTGGTGCGACGTGCTCTCAGCCCGTGGGCCGACTGGCCCCTTCGATATCGCCGGCCCACTTGATGTGCTCCGCCATGGCTGAGCGCGAACGTTCGGCGTTCCCGGAGCTGACGGCCTCGCCGATCTCGAGGTGCTGCCGAGCCGCCTCGGCAACGTCTTCCTGGCGGAGCAGCGATGCCTCCCAGCTGCTGGCAAGGTAGCCGTGGACCTCCTGCACGAGCTGGCGAAGAGCCGGGTTGCCACTGGCGTCGGCGATCGCCTCGTGGAACTGACGGTCCAGCCTCAGGAAGGACTCCACGGGGTCCTGGCTCTGGGCCCGGTCGCGGATCTCCTCACAGATCTGGGTGATCCGGGCCCGCTCCTCCGCTGACGCCCGCTGGGCGGCGAGCTCCGCGGACGCCGTCTCCAGGATGTAGCGCACCTCGTAGAGCTCGGTCCACAGCTCGTCGGCGCGACCGGCTCGCTCGAATGCCGCCTGGACAGCCGCCGAGAGCACGTTCCAATGGCCCTTGCTGCGCACCAGCGTCCGCTTGCCGTGCTGCACCTTGAGCATGCCGGCGTAGACGAGCTGCTGGACCGCCTCGCGGGCGATCGGCCGGCTGACTTCGAACGTGTCGGCCAGCTCGAGCTCGGACGGCACCACGGCCCCACTGGGAAGCTCGCCGGCGATGATGCGCTCCGCGAGGCGGACCGCCAGCTCCTCACTGATCTTGTTCCGTCCGGACAGCTTTCCACCCAGCACCGTGCGCTCCTCTCCCGGTCGAGCCCGAGATGGCACCCCGCGCCGACGGTGTGTCGCGGCCCGGTCGACCGACGACCAGCCTAGTCCTCACAGTAACTGACTTGACATCTTGTCACATGATGACTACGTTTCGGTCAACTTATCGGCTGGGCAGGGGTAGAGCAAAACCCGCGGGTGGAAGCGTTACCCCACCTGATCGTCCCCCACGAGGAGCCAGGAATCGAGCCTCGGCCGCACGACGACCGGTCCCACGTGACCCGAGCACGGGAGAGGACGACCGCGGCGGACACCGAAGGAGAGGATGGCTGATGTCGAGGGGACGCACCCGCACGACCGTCGTCACCGGCGGCGCATCCGGCATCGGTGCCGCAATCGCCGAGCGCCTGGTGAACGACGGTGGCTGGGTCGTCCTCGTGGACATCGCGGCACCGGCCCTCGACGGGATGGTCGCCAGGCTGGGTCCGGACCGGATCAGCGCGGTGGTGGGCGACGTCGCCGACCCATCGACGCACCTGGCCGCCGTCCAGCGGACCCGTGAGCACGGGGGCCTGACCGGCTGGGTCAACTGCGCCGGAATCACCGCCAGCACCTGGCCCCACCTCGCGCCGAGCAGCGCCGTGCGCGCGATCCTGGACGCGAACCTGCTGGGCTCCTACTACGGAGTGGCGGCGGCGGTCGCCCACTGGATCGCCGGCGGACGCAGTGGCTCGATCGTGAACATCTCCTCGGTGCACGGCCGCCGGGCGGCAAGTGGGTACACGGCGTACGAGATGTCCAAGGCCGGCGTCGAGGCCCTGACCCGCAGCACGGCGGTGTCCTACGCCGCCGACGGGATCCGCTGCAACGCCGTCGCCCCGGGAGCCGTCGAGACGCCGGCGCTCCGCGCCGAGCTGGGTGCCGACGGCGATGCCGAGACAGCGGTCCGCCAGCTGGTCGATCAGATCCCGGCTGGGCGTATCGGTCAGGCGTACGAGCTCGCCGGGCTCGTCTGCTTCCTGCTGTCGGACACGTCGAGCTATCTGACCGGTCAGACGATCGTCGTCGACGGAGGGATGACCGCGCACCTCGGATTCACCAACAGGCCAGAAAGGTCGAACGAGACATGAGTGCGAAGACTGCGACCCTCAGCGGCGTGATCCCCGTCCTGCAGACCCCCTTCGACCGGGACGGCGACATCGACGTCGTGGCGTTGGGGCAGGAGGTCCGGTGGGCCGCCGAGCAGGGTGTGGCCGGGGTCGCGACCGGGATGGTCAGCGAGCTGCTTCGACTCTCCGATCCCGAACGGCGCGCGCTGACCGAGGCGGTGGTGGAGGCGGCGCACGATCAGGGCCTGACCAGCGTCGTCGGCTGCGGCGCGGAGAGCACCGTCGGAGCGGTCCGGCTCGTCCGGCACGCCGAACAGGCCGGAGCCGACGCGGTGATGGTCAACGCGCCGCTCACGGTCCAGCTGACGTCGGCGGAGCTGCACCGGCACTTCTCGGCCGTCGCGAACTCCACGTCACTAGCGGTGGTGATCCAGGACGCCAGCGGGTATATCGGGCATCCCGTCGAGCCCAGGGTGCACGCTGATCTCTGCCGGGTCTTCGGAGCCCGGCTGTACGTCAAGCCGGAGGCGGACCCGCTCGGCCCGCGACTGTCGACGCTGCGGGACCTGACCGACGGCCAGGCCCAGATCATCGAGGGCTCCGGCGGCGGCCTGCTGATCGACAGCTTCCGACGCGGCATCGTCGCCACCATGCCGGGCACCGAGGTCTGCTGGGCGGTGCAGGAGCTCTGGACCAGCCTGCAGACCTCTGACTGGCCTCTCGCCTACCGGATCAGCGGCACGCTGAACTCGCTGTTGGCGATCCAGACGACCATCGAGATGTACGTCGCCGTCGAGAAGTACCTGCTGGTGCGACAGGGCGTGCTGCCCACGAGCGCGGCCCGCGAACCGGGTGCCGTCCGGCTCGACCGGGAGACCACCGCTGAGATCGACCGGCTCCTCGATCAGCTCCTGGAGCTGCGACCGGGCAACCCCGCCGGGCTGGCGCGCCCGGAGTCGGTCCCGGAGGCCGCGGGCGCGCGGGAGTGACCAGTCGGGCCTGGGGGGATCTCGCGGTCGACCGACACACCCGCGAGGTCGACCTGAGCCGCCTGCTCGACGGCCGGATCCCGGTCGCCCACGCCCACCGCGTCGACGAGCACCACACCCGGCTGGGCGAGCACCCGGTCGCCCTGCCGAACGGCCGCATCATCTGGGTCGACATCGACGCCGGGGAGGTCCGCCAGTGGTCGCCCGATCCGGGGCTGCGTACGGTGCTGCTCCGGCTGCCGCCCCCGGTGTCGCTGGCCATACCCGATCCTCAGGCCGACAGCCTGCTGGTCCTGTCGGGCGAGGGCCTGAGCCGGCTTTGGCTCGACGGCTCCAACCCGTTGCGGACCCTGGGGCTGCAGGCAGAGGCCCAGCAGCCGGGTCTGCGCTTCAACGACGGAGCAGTGGCGCCCGACGGCACCCTGTGGCTGGGGCTGATGGAGACCGACGACGACGACGGAGACCCGTTGGGCAGCCTGCTCAGCATCGGGCTCGGCGACGACGCCCCGACGGCGCGTACGGAGCTGCACGCGATGAGCTGTCCGAACGGCATCGGCTGGCGCTTCCACGACACGCAGCTCCTCGTGGTCGAGAGCAGCACCCGGTCGGTGGCGGCGGCTCAGGTCGACCCGGCCACGGGGCGCCCCCGCAACTGGCGCATCGCCTGTCGCTTCCTGGGCACCCAGGCCTACCCCGACGGCCTGCTGTGCGAAGGCGACCGCGTCTG
The DNA here is from genome assembly GCA_964247485.1 of uncultured Propionibacteriaceae bacterium. Taxonomy (GTDB): domain Bacteria; phylum Actinomycetota; class Actinomycetes; order Propionibacteriales; family Propionibacteriaceae; genus Microlunatus. Next base: position 2,378 of record CAXTVE010000014.1, on the reverse strand, counting down.
GATCGCCTTCTGGGACCTGGGCGTTGCCGTCCGGTTCGATCCGGACTTCGTACCCCAGCTCATCGTCTCCCTACCCGACCCACGGGTGACCAGCATGTGCTGGGGAGCCGACGGTCTGCTCTACGTCACCGCTGCCTCCGGACTGTTCGCCACCGACCCGGCGGGTCAGCTCGGTGCTCGGCCGTAGTCGCGGATCGGGAGTCGCTCCCCGCCGGCCAGTGCGGACTGGTGCGCGACGATGCCCGGGAGCGTGTAGGCGATCGCCTCGTAGATGTCGACCGTGGGCCGGCGGGCCTCGACGACGGATCGCACGAACTCATGGACGAGGTGCGCGTGTGACCCGCCATGGGCCGATCCGTCGAGCTGTCCCGTCGAGCGCAGCGGCGCCGGGAGCCGCTCGGTGTAGTCGGGAGTCTGGTAGGGCTCGCTCACCGTGACGCCACCGTGCAGACCGAAGGGACTCGCCTGCTCGTCCTGCCGCACCACGGTGTTCGGTGAGCCCTCCGGGCGGGTCATGATGAAGGAGCCCCGATCGCCGTAGAAGACCGCCCGCTCGGTCTCCCGGGCGGCGATGTGCCAGCCGACCGACACCCGGGCCGCGTGGTGGCCCGACGTCTTGAAGAGGGCGACGGTGTGGAAGAACGGGTTGTCCCCATACGTGTTGGACCTGAGCATCTCGTGCCCGTCGCCCCAGCCGTACGCGGTCACCTCGGTCAGCCGCTCGCCGGTGACCGGGACGATCATCCCGGTGCAGTGGGTGATGTACAGCATGGGCGGAAATCCCCACGCCCACGTCGGGACCGCGCCGCTGAGGTCGAACCGGCCCGACTTGACCTTGTCGATGTCCTCGATGAAGTCCCTCGACTGGCTGTCGAAGCTCGTCCCGTACGCGAAGGGCGCGGCGCCGCTGTGGTGGTACTCGGCCTCGGAGTAGAAGAGGTTCCCAAAGTGGCCCTGCTGGCGCAGGTCGATCGAGGACAGGATCTCGGGTCGGTAGCGGCTGGTCTCCGCCATCATGTAGGTCACTCCGGTGCGCTCGACCGTCTCCAGCAGCAGCTCGAGCTCCTCGACGCTCAACCCGGCCGGTACGGCGCTCAGCACGTGCATGCCCCGGTTCATGGCCGCAACCGCCATGGCGGCGTGGAACGGGGCGGGGGTGAACAGGGCGACCGCATCGAGGTCGGGCGACTGGAGCAGATCCTCGTAGTCAGTGAACACCGCGTCGCACCGGTACTTCTGCGCCAGGACCTGCAGCTGGAGCTCGTGCTTGTCGCAGACGGCGACCACCCGGGCGTCGGGATGCTGATGCCACGGGAAGTGGGATCCGAAGCCACCGCCGACGATCCCGATCCCGACCCGTCTTGTGGGTCGACCCGATGGGCCGGTCCACTCAGCCATGACTACCTCCGCTCTCAGGGGGACGTGCGAGCAGGTCGGCGAACGGCCGCCGCCGGAGCCGGCCCAGGATGAACTCGGCGACCGCCTCCAGGCTGCCGGCACCGGCGGGGGTCTGCCAGACCGCGTACATGTCGCGGCTGTACAGCTCGGCGGGCGGCAGGTAAAAGTCCGAGCCGCCGTTCGTCAGGTTGAGCACGATGACCTGCGCGGAGCCGACCTCGCGGCGCAGCTGCTGCTGCAACCACGAGTAGGCCTCGCACGACACCGCCACCAGCAGGACGCTGCCCAGCCGGCACAGGGAGACCAGCACCGTGACCCGAGGGTCGTCCTCGGTGGCGCCCGACGCGGCCGCGACGAGTCGCTGACGTTGCCGGCGTTCGGCCCGCACCCGGTCGGGGATGTCCGCCCACGACCTGAGCGGTCCCTCCTGGGGCGGCAGCCGCAGGACGTGGCTCTCGAGGTACACCTGTCGTGCCGGTTCGGTCTCGCGCTGGGACCAGACGCCGAGCGGGGCGCCGGACTCGACCACGTGGTCGAAACGGGCCGAGAACCCGGGCGGATCCATGGCCTCCAGGGTGGCGAGCACCGAGTAGCCGACGGACCGACCCACCTGGTCGGCGACCGCCGGGTCACCGTCGTACTGGTGGAGCGGCGCGAGGTCGCCCGACGCGCCCTGCCAGAACACGCAGGCACCGCCGCGCACCGACTCCACGAGATCGCGGAGAGCGCCGACGAAGTCCGGCGAGATCAACGGGCTGGCCGGCCCCAGGGCCGTGCCGTGGCACGCGAAGTTGACGATGGTGGCCAGCAGCGAGCCGTCGCGACCCGTGAGCCGGCCGACCAGGACGGTCTGATCCGCCGGCACGTCGTCGGAACGGCCGACGAGCCAGCGTCCGTCGCGGTACTGGTCGCGCTGGCGGGCCACGACCGCCTGACCGGCGGACCAGCGCAGCCGCGCCGGCCCAGACCCGGCCAGGGCC
>CAXTVE010000013.1:18878-19245 GCA_964247485.1 uncultured Propionibacteriaceae bacterium | reverse complement strand
CTTCAGCACCTTGATGAAGTACACCCGGGGACCGGTCGGCAGCTCGACGGTCACCTTGAGCACCGCGCGCCGCCGCGGCCGGTAGCTGATCACCTCGCAGCGGACCTGCTCGGGTGCGGGCGGGAGCTCCAGCACGGCGTGCTCGGCGAGCAGGGCGCCGACCTCGGCGGGTGCGGCGGCCCGGTGCAGGCCGGGCAGGTCGGGGTCGTCCGGGTAGAGCCAGACGGCGACCTCGCGGTCCCCGTCGCCGAAGACGGTGGCCCGGTCGTCGTTGCCGCGGCGGCCGCCCACCCGGGCGCTGGCGCCGAGCACCGCCGCCCGCCCCCCCGGCGGCCCCGCCCCCGCCGCGGCGGAGGGGGCGGGGGGG
>CAXTVE010000013.1:18114-18868 GCA_964247485.1 uncultured Propionibacteriaceae bacterium | reverse complement strand
TCGCGCACCCCGTCCGGCCACTCCACCGCGGCTGCGAAGGTGGCGGTGGTCGACCGGCCGGGATGGGCGTCGACGTGCTGCAGCCGCCAGCTGACCAGCCGCCCGCCCGCGTGCTCGACGGCCGCGGTCAGCAGCGGATGCACCTCGGCCGAGGTGAGCAGGGCCGACCCGTCCGCATCCGCGACCATCCGGTCCGGCCCGGACCCCGCGCCGGCGGTCAGCGTCGTGTCGCCGCCGGGCACCGTCACGCACCGATCCTCGCACGAGGGCAGCCCGGAGACTGGCGAAGCACCGGGTACGCCGAGGTGGAACCATGGGCGCGTGGACGTCGCGCTGACCATTCTGGCCGTGGCCGCAGCGGTGCTGGTGGTGACCGCCGTGGCGGACCGGCTCGACTTCTCGGCACCCCTGCTGCTGATCGTGGTCGGCATCGGGGCGTCGTTCATCCCCGGCCTCACCCCGCCCGAGCTGACCCCGGAGCTGGTGCTGCTCGGCCTGCTGCCCCCGTTGCTCTACGCCACCGCCATCCGCACCTCGGTGATCGACTTCCGGGTCAACATGCGGGCCATCGTCTCGCTGTCGGTGGTGCTGGTCGTGGTCACCGCGCTCGCCGTCGGCCTGCTCGCCTGGCTGATCCTGCCGGTCGACTTCGCGGTCGCGTTCGCCCTCGGCGCCGTGGTCGCGCCGCCGGACGCCCGCGCCCCCCCCCAGGAAGCCCCGGGGGCCCCGCCGGGCGGGCCCCCCCAGACCCCCC
>CAXTVE010000013.1:15288-18104 GCA_964247485.1 uncultured Propionibacteriaceae bacterium | reverse complement strand
GCGGCAGCGGGTCACCAGCCTCTCGGGCGAGGCGCTGGTCAACCACGCGACCGCGATCACCTGCCTGCGGGTGGCCATCGCGGCGATCGGCGGGGCGGTCTCGGCGCCGGCGATCACCGGGGGCTTCCTGATCGCGGCCGGTGGCGGGATCCTGGCCGGGCTGCTGGTCGCCCTGGCCGTGGTGCCGATCCGGCGGCGGATCACCGAGCCCGTGTTCGACACCGCGATCTCGTTCCTGGTGCCCTTCGCGGCGTACGTGCCGGCCGAGCTGATCAAGGTGGGCGACTTCCACGGGTCCGGGGTCATCGCCGTGGTCACGGCCGGCCTGATCCTGGGGCACAAGTCGCCCGTGATCCAGTCCGGCCAGTCGCGACTCAGCGAGCGGGTGAACTGGATCACCATCTCGTTCCTGCTCGAGAACACCGTCTTCCTGCTGATCGGGCTGCAGGCCAAGCGGATCCTGACCGAGGTCCAGAACTCGAGCCTCACCGGAGCCCGGATCACCGTGTTCGTGCTCGCCGTGCTGGTCGGGGTGATCATCATCCGGATGGGCTGGGTGGCCCTGGCCCGGGTCTTCCTGTTCAAGCGCAAGTGGGAGCGGGAGGGGCATGTCCCGCCCTGGAGCAACACCTTGGTGCTGGGCTGGGCCGGGCTGCGCGGGGTGGTCACCCTGGCCGCCGCGTTCCTGATCCCCGAGGACGTGCCCGAGCGCGAGGTGCTGATCCTGGCCGCCATGGTGGTCACGGCCGGGACGCTGCTGCTGCAGGGCCTGACCCTGCCCTGGCTGGTGCGGGCGCTGCGGATCCGCGGGCCGGACGCCCGCTCCGACGCGCTCCAGGCGGCCACCGTGATGACCAACGCCGCCAACGCCGGGCTCACGGCGCTGGACCGGCTGGTCACCCCGGAGGACGCACCGGAGACCGTCGAGCTGCTCCGCAGCCGGATCTCGGCGCGACCCGAGGCCATGTGGGAGATGCTCGGCCGCAGCGGCAACGGGGAGACGCCGTCCCAGCTCTACCGCCGGCTGCGCCTGAAGACCCTGCAGGCCGAGCGGGACGAGGTGCTGCGGATCCGTTCCAGCGGCACCATCGACCACGACGTGCTGGAGACCGTGCTGGCCGCGCTGGACGTCGAGGAGTCGACGCTGGCCATCGCGAGCCGCCGGGCCGACCAGCTCGTCGACGACGAGGACGAGGTCGCCACCCCGGTGGCCGCCGCCGGGTCGTGCACGCACCTGGACAGCGCCCCCGCCGAGATCTCGCCGAACGGGTCGGTGGTCTGCGCCGACTGCATCCGGGAGGGTACGCGTTCGGTCCATCTGCGGATCTGCCTCGGCTGCGGCAACGTGGGCTGCTGCGACTCCTCCCCGGGCCGCCACGCGGAGCGGCACGCGAGCCTCGACCACCACCCGGTGATGCGCAGCTTCGAGCCCGGCGAGTCGTGGCGCTGGTGCTATCTGGACGAGCGGATCGGCTGAGGATCGACGTGAGCGGTGAGCTGCGTGAGGAGCGTCACGTATCAGGCGCAGGGCGGCCGGCTCTTGTCGGCAGAGAGAACCAGGGGAGGTGCCCCGTGAACGAGCGTGCGAGCTCACCATCCAGCGCAGCAGTGAGACGAACGCGGCCGACGAGCGAGAGCGAGGCCGGCACGTGAGTGGCGGCACGGTCGAGGACAGCCTGGCCACCCGGGCGGGTCGGCTGTTCACGGCGTACCGGGCGGGTGAGGAGGCGCGGATGGGAGAGCTGGTCAAGATCCTGACCCCGATCCTGTGGCACACCGCCCGGTCGTCCCGGCTGGACGCGGCCGCCGCCGAGGACGTGCTGCAGACCGTCTGGTTCACCCTGATCCGGAAGGCCGACACCATCACCGAGCCGCTGGCGGTGCTGCAGTGGCTGGTGGTGACGACCAAGCGGGAGGCCTGGCGGGTCGCCCGGTTGCAGACGCGGGTCCGGCCGGAGGACCTGGAGACCACCGGCGCCCTGACCGCCGACAGCGGCGAGACGGTCGAGGACGCCGTGCTGCGCGCCACCCGTGACCACCGGCTGTGGCAGCACGTCGAGGGGCTGTCGGAGCGCTGCCGGGCCCTGCTCCGGGTGATCGCCTTCGCCGACCGACCGGACTACGCCGAGCTCGCGCTCGCCCTGGGCATGCCTCAGGGGAGCATCGGCCCGACCCGGGGACGATGCCTGGCCAAGCTCCGCCTGGCCCTGGCCGCCGACCCCAGCTGGGAGAAGAGATGAACGACACCGACGACGCCCGGCCGGCCCTCGAGGAGCGCCTCGCCGCCGAGCCGCTGGACGCGGACGACTTCGCCCTGCTCAACTCGTTGCGGGCCTACTACGACGAGCACGACCCGGTGCCCGACGGGCTGGTGGGGCGGATCCAGTTCGAGCTGACGCTGGACGCGCTGCACGCGGAGGTCGCCACCTTGACCCAGCTCGACCTGGCCGACGCCGGGGCGCGCAGCACCGAGACCGAGGCGGTGCGGACCATCACCTTCACCAGCGAGTCGATCACCACGATGGTCACGCTGACGCCCGAGGGCGAGGGGTCGGTCCGGGTGGACGGCTGGGCCGCGCCCGGGGCCGGCATCCGGGTGGAGATCCTGCTGGCCGACGGCCCGCGGGAGACCTACGCCGACGCCGACGGCCGGTTCGTGTTCGAGACCGTGCCCACCGGCCTGGCCAAGTTCGCCCTCCACCCCGGCGCTGGCGACGAGTCCACCACCGTCGTCAGCCCCACGATCGAGCTGTGATCCCCTTCTTATTCTTCTCGCACCCGTGGGGGGCCGGGGGGGGGGGGGGGGGGGGGGGGGG